>JAQBYK010000086.1 GCA_027622635.1 bacterium | reverse complement strand
CTGGATCGGATGAATCGGAGATTTCAGAAACAGAGGAAGAAGTTGTTGTAGACACCGAAAAGCCTGAAGCTACCGAAGAAGTGGTTGTAGAAGGCGATAAGCCTGAGGAGCCGGCTGAAGCTCCTAAAGAAGAATCTAAAAAAGAAGAGTAAAAACCTACCCAACTAAAAAGTATGGGATTTAATCTTGTTGCGGGAATTGACGAAGCGGGACGAGGCCCAATGGCCGGACCGGTAGTTAGTGCAGCGGTAATTTTAAAAAGAAACGCCAGAATAAAAGGGCTAAACGACAGCAAACTCCTTTCTCAAAAAAGAAGAGAGGAACTATTTCCGGTGATTCTTGATAACTGCATTGATTATGCCATTGGAATTGTAGGACACGCACTAATTGATGAAATCAACATCCTAAATGCAACAATAATTGCAAACGACATATGCATAAGATCCCTAAAACATAAGCCGGATTATGTATTGATAGATGGGAGAGACAAGCAAATAATAGATATTCCATTTCAAACGGTAATCAAAGGAGACAGAAGAATCCAATGCATCGCTGCAGCATCTGTTTTAGCCAAAGTCACAAGGGACGCAATTATGAGATATTATAGTAAAGAATATCCGAAATATGGGTTTGAGAAACATAAAGGTTACGGAACAAGACTGCATCGAAGCACTATAAATGAATTCGGATTTTGTGATATCCATAGAAGAAGTTATACTTTTAAACGATGAAAATAGTAGTATGTGGCAATTATGGGGCAGGGAATCTGGGTGACGAAATGATACTTGGGGGTCTTTTGGAAACATTGAAATCCATAGACCCAAATGCAGAAATAACTGTACTAAGCGGAAAGCCCAGCGAAACAAGTAAAATACACAAAGTAAAATCAGTGGAAAAATTTCCGGCAGGTATACGAAGCTTCTTTACGAACACAAGTAAAACAAAAGAAGCACTAAAAGAATGCGACTACTTTATTCTAGGTGGGGGAGGCCTTTTCGGATCCTTAACATTCAACGCAAATTTTATATGGGGAATGCAGGCATTCAGAGCTTACCTCTACAAAAAACCGGTGCTGATGCTGGGGCAGAGCATAGGCAAACTAAAAGGGCTGACAAGAAAGTTAATAGTTAAGCGGATATTCAAAAAATCAGAGTTAATTGTAGTGAGAGATCCGGAATCAAAAAGTAGACTTAGATCACTCGGAATAAAGAAAAATATTTCTGTAGCGCCTGATTTTGCGTTCTGCTCAAAGGCAAAAGTACTAGACACAACTGAAAAAAAAGCAGTAATCGCATTGAGGCAAATGGATTACATAAGCCTGCTATTCAAAAAGCAAATTGCCAATTTTCTTGATGAGCTTGTTGAATTCGGATGGAAGGTGAAATTAGTGGACTTTCAAAAGGGTGAGTTGCAGGATTCCAAACTAAACGAAGACGTTATTAGTATGATGGTGCGACCACAAAAAGTGAAACACATCAAATCCCAAAACAAAATTCTGGAGGAATTTAGTAGAGCTAATTTTGTTTTAGGAATGCGACTTCACTCAATAATCGGAGCAATCAAAAACGAAACTCCCTTTATCGCAATAAACTATGCCCCAAAGGTAGAAGCATTCTTAAATTATACAGAGCTATCTCAATATCTTGTAAACATGGAAGAGGCTGATTCGGATGATATGATGAAAATGTTTAAAGGAATTATAAAGAACAGAGATTCATATAAAACAAAAATGAAACAATTTAATAAAAAAGCGGAGAAAGCACATGTTGAAATAAGAAAAATAATCAAGAAAGTAATGTCTTAAGTCTTTCATACATTTCATCATCATTAAATGTATGATTTTGGGTGCCTTCCTTTTCAGCTGCAAAAGAAGCTACCGCGCAGGCCACAGCGCAGGAATTAGTCAAAGACTTCTCCTTTGAGAGTCCATGAAGCAGGCCGGCTCTGAATGCATCTCCACAACCTGTAACGTCAACAACATGAGTATTCGCATAAGTCGGAGTCTTCACTACTTTACCATTTTCAAATAGTTCACAACCATCAGCGCCAAGTGTTCGTATCAAAAATCCACTATCCGAAGCACTTTCTTCAAGAGTCAAACCAAGCTTCTGCATTAAGATCTCGCCCTCATAATCGTTCAGGATAACACCACTGGATTTTTGTATAATGAAAGAAAGACTCTCCTTAGGCAGTACAGGGATAGCCTGACCGGGATCAAAAATGAAAGGCAAAGAATTCTCACTAAAATACTTTGCCAGATATAGCATGCGCGCAGGATTTTCAGGAGAGAGAATTGCTCTTTCCAATAGAGAAAAATCTTCATTCTTTAATTCTATCTCGACTTTATGCTCAGCCATCGCAGCTGGAGAAAAGATCGCGATCTGATTATTCTCCTTATCAGTCAAAACAAAGGCCTGGGCACAAGGATAATTCTCATCAATAATGAGTTCCTCAATAGAAATATCATTCTTTTTAAGCCAGCTACCATATCGATCGAAGTCATTACCTACAACAGCAAAAAGAAGAGGGGACTCACCAAGAAGCATCAAATTATAAGCAATATTGGCACCGCATCCACCAAAATCGCTATGATGAGAATTTGCAGTAAAAGAAACACTTAAATTTTTAAGCTGCTCAGCAATAATGGAGTCACTAAACTTACCATCAAAGCTTAATAAATGATCATATGCTATAGACCCGGTTACCAGTATTTTCTTCATTTGGAGTTAAATTTTTGTGTTTTCTGTCTAATAAGGTAAGCCTGTGGTCAACTTTTGCCAATTCGCTCTTTTGTACTAATGAGGAAGCTTCCATCAAACTATCAAAGGACTCTCCACCATCTCCCCAGAAACCATCAATAATGTCGTATTTCAAAGTCCCTTGTTGCAAATAATAGTTATTCACATCGGTAATTTCCAACTCATTCCTATTTGAAGGGCTAAGGCCTGTGATAACTTCGTAAACCTGAGGATCATACATATAACAACCGATGACCGCTAAATCAGATCTGGGACTTTCAGGCTTCTCAACAATTGAAGTAATTCTGTCGTTTTCAAGCTCAGCAACACCGTAAGCTTGAGGATTATCCACTTTCTTAAGAAAAATCCTGGCCCCCCTTGGCTGCATGCGAAATTCACTTATTGCAGCACTAATATTGTCTTCTATTATGTTGTCGCCCAAAACTACTACAACTTTTTCGTTATTGGCGAAATTCTGAGTTAAACCAAGGGCCTGAGCAATACCTCCGGCCTCTTCCTGCACTTCATAGGATATTTTCATGCCAATCTCAGCACCGGAGCCAAGAAGCTCCAAAAAGCTACCGGCATGGCCTTTGCCGGATACAATCATGACACTCGTAATGCCGGCCTCCTTCAAAGTATAAAGAGGGTAATAAATCATCGGCTTATTGTAGACAGGGAGAAGATGCTTATTTGTTACTTTGGTAAGCGGATTAAGCCTACTACCTGTTCCTCCTGCAAGAATTATTCCTTTCATATGGGCTTATTAAAGCGCAAAAAAGATGGATTAGCAAGAGATTCAAGCCAATCCGATCAGCTCCAAATAAGGCTCTGACAACTAGAACAACCCCGACAACTCTGATAACTCAGATAACCCAAAGTGAAGATAAGCCCAGATATCAATTCATGATTTTTGCGGAAGTATGGTGAAAAACTAGAGGTCAAGAAGCAATTACTAAACAATTGCTACACCTGTCCATCCATTTTCAATCTAAAGGTGAAAATTTTAGAAAAATTTTAAGAATATTTAATGTTTACTATTTAAAATGTTAGCAACAATTCGGACCACATGAGAAAAGGATATTCAAAACTAATAGAGGAGGAGCAGGATCTGCATGAGCGTTTTGTTGAGTATGGGGGGAATACTCGGGTGTGGATGAATAAATGTAAATTGCTGTTATTGGAGATTGACAGAACTCGTGTCTGGGAGAAAAGAGGATTTCGATCAATATATGAGTATGCCAGCAAGTTGAGTGGTATGAGTGAAAGGCTTGTAGATCAGAGTTTATGGATATTGAGAAATTTGGAAGATAAGCCGGACTTGATGAAAGTGGCAAAAGAAAAGAGTTTAAACTCGGTAAGGCCGGTTATAACTGTGGCAACCATATCAACTGATAGATTTTGGGCGGAGAAAGCCAGAGTCATGAACAGAGAAGAGCTAATGTTGTATGTAAAAGAATGGAGGGAAAGATTTGAAAAGCTCGACGAGTTCGGCAAGTTTGGTGCAATCAACAAGTTTGCCGAGTTTAATAAGTCCGACAATGAGGAGCTGGAGCTATTCCCTGAGACAGAAGTAAAAAATATTGTATCGCTTCTACCGCGGCAGAGATTAGAACAGGGAAATGGCGATTACTCAAATCAAGAAAGTAGATGGAGCAAGGCTGACAGCTCAAGTCAAGGAAGCGGATGGAGCAAGGCTGACAGCTCAAATCAAGCAAATCGAAATGAAGATCATGTGGAAGGGCTAATCAGCCCTAAAACGAATGGAATAGAGTATCCAAATGCACCAAGAATAATTGTCCCACTATACCTTGCCCCCGAACTCGCCGAAAAGCTATGCAGACTAAACAACGACGACTGGAATGAACCAATTGCTGAGCTACTGAGGCTGAGAAATCAAATGCTGGATCTGGAAAAACCTACAGTTGTAGAGGCAGCGTCGCGGCACATGCCATCAGCAATGACTAAATTCATCCTGAAACGCTCAAATTCTAAGTGTGAGTTTCCAGGCTGCGTAAAATATTACTTTGAACTGCATCATGCTGATCGATTTATGCAGAAGTGGACTCATGACCCGGATAGGATCTTTGCTCTGTGCAATAATCATCACAAATTAATACACCAGGGCCTGATAGAAAATGAGGAAAAAGATGTTAGATTCTGGAGAATTAGAGACTATCCGAATAGGCAGGATGCGCGATACGATATTGACAAATTAGTGATGAAATTTAGAAAAGTCGGGCAACACCAAAATCGCAAATTGGATCTTAGCGATCAAATAACAAAGCGAAGCACAAAATAAATCTCAATTCAGCCATAAACAATCAACTCAACTATAAATAATCAACTCAACCATAAACAATCAACTC
>JAQBYK010000085.1 GCA_027622635.1 bacterium | reverse complement strand
CTGTCTAAAGTGAGCCACAGTACCAGAAAAGTTTTGTCACTTTATACTGTTGGGTTTCTGGATTCTCTGCTGAATCTATTGGTTGCCGGCATTTTGATTAGTTATAGTCTGTATGCAATTGAGGCTAAGATTCCATATTTACTCTACTCTGTGTTTTTTGTGTTTTTTGGGCTTTTTAGATATCTATATACGATTCATAGATTTAATGAAGGGCAGACTCCGGAAAAAGTTCTGTTCAGGGATTATTGGATTTTGATTACAGTGCTTTTGTGGTTAGCTTATCTGGCATGGGTTTTTTATTATAACGCTGATTATGTGAGAGCATTGATTGTCACTTAATTCTTAGATAGAATCTCTGCGATATGGCAATAAATACATTAGTTACAGGTTTTCCGGGATGGCTTGGGACTCGTTTGGTTGAGGTTTTGAGTAGTCCAAGTCATGAATTGCAGAAATATTCTAGTGGTGAGGAAAGAATGGTGAAGGCACTTTCTTTACCCGGTTTGGATGTTCCGGAGACGAATGCAGAGATTGTTCGTGGTGATGTGCTGGATGCTGAGTCTTTAAAGAATGCGCTTAAAGGAGTTGAGACGGTGTTTCATTGTGTGGGACTTATTCATCCTCACAAAAAGGTCAGTGAGCTTTTTGAAGTAAATGTTAATGGAACAGAGAATATGCTTAAAGCTGCCGCTGATGCAGGTGTGAGGAGATTTATATTTGTGAGTAGTAATTCTCCTGCCGGGGTGAATAAAACGCATGATACCTTGATGAAAGAAGGGGACAGTGAAAGGCCATATATGGCTTATGGTAAAAGTAAGTCTCAGGCGGAAGCTCTTGTTAATCGTTACCATAGTGAGGGCAAGCTTGAAACCGTTATTTTGAGGCCTTGCTGGTTTTACGGGCCCGGTCAGCCTGCAAGACAGCTCAGGTTTTTTAATATGATTAAAGCCGGAAATCCTATCATGTTTGGAAATGGCAGGAATCTGAGAAGTATGTCTTATTTGGACAATACTATTCAAGCTTTGCTTTTAGCTGAGAAGGTGGATAAGGCGAATGGCCGGACATATTGGGTTAGTGATGAAAGGGCTTATACTACAAATGAAATTTATGAAACGATTGCGAAATTGTTAAATGTTCAACTTAGGCCCAGGAGACTTCCGGCTATTTCTTCCTGGATATGCGAAAAAGTCGATGCTTTGGTGCAAGCAACAGGTTTTTATTCTACGGATTTCCACGTTGCGGGAGAGATGGCTAAGTCCATTGCTTGTGATATATCTAAGGCAAAGGAGGAATTAGGTTATAGACCTACTGTAGGCTTGGAAGAAGGCATGCGAAGAAGCGTTGATTTTGCTAGGGTTCATCAAGGATTTAAAGTTTAATTATGAAGCACTTTGTTACAGGGGGAGCAGGTTTTTTTGGACTTCATTTGATTGAAAAACTTTTGTCAGAGGGGCAGGAGGTGATTGTGTATGATCTGGAAGATTTGGATCAGAAATATTTGGATATGGGTGTGAGTTTTGTGAAGGGGGATATATTGGATCAATCGAAATTGATTGAAGCTATGAAGGGTGCGGACGTTGTGCATCATACCGCCGCTGCATTGCCTATATCTCGCAGTGGCAAGCACTTTTGGAAAGTTAATGTGGAGGGCACTCAAAATGTATTAAATTCTGCGCTTGAAAATGGAGTTAAGAAATTCTTACATCTATCTACAAGTTCTGTTTATGGTGTTCCCAAAGAAGTTCCTGTTAACGAGAATACCGAATTAACTCCTTTTGGCGACTATGGAAAGGCAAAATATGGAGCTGAGGAGCTTTGTCGAAAATTTAGGAAAGAGCATGATTTTGATCTAAGCATAGTTCGGCCTAGGACTATATTGGGCACGCATAGGTTGGGGATTTTTGATATTTTATTTGACTGGATAGAGCAAGGAAAAAATGTGTATTTGATAGGCAATGGAAAAAACCTTTTTCAGTTTGTGAGTGCTGATGATTTGGCGGAAGCCTGTTATTTAATGACTGTTAAAGAATGTAGGAATGAGGATTTTAATATTGGAGCTGAGGAATATACTACTGTTGGTGAAGACCTTGAGGATTTGCTTGAATATGCTGAGACGGGTTCAAAACTTAGGCCCTTGAATGCATTTTTTGTTAGAAATGTACTGAGATTTTTTGATTTATTGAAGATTTCGCCCTTGGTTGATTACCATTATACGATTGCCAGTGAACCATGTTATTTTGATGTTAGTAAGGCAAATCGAGTCTTAGGATGGCGGGCAAAGGACAGTAATAAAAAGATGTTAAAAGAATCTTATGATTGGTATGTGCGTAACCATAAGGGCCTGGATAAGCAAATTGGAAAAACTCATCGCAAGTCTGTTAAACAAGGGATTTTGTCTTGGTTAAAGAAGATTTCCTGAAAGTGCTTGTAGGGTTCTTTCGGCCGTTTTTTTCCAGGTAAATTTTTGGGAGTAAGGCTTGGCTTTCTCTACCAGGTTTTGACGTAGTTCGTTGTTTTCCAATAAGGAAACAATATGTCTTTTGAGTTGCTCTTTGTCTTTTGGGTCAAACATTAAGGCGTAGTTCTCATACAATTCCTTTAAACTGCCGCCGTTTGAGCAAATTACGGGGACATTGTGATTCATGGCTTCTAGAGGTGGCAATCCGAAGCCTTCGTATAGAGATGGATAGATAAATATGTCGGCATTGGCATAAAGTTTTTCTTTTTCATCTTCTGAGACGTGATTTGTCATAATTATGTCCAGGTGCTTTGCTTTTTCCAGGATTTTTTTAGCTTTCCATCCTATTTCTCCGGCGAGGATTAGTTTGTGAGGAATTTTGTTGGATTTTTTAAGTTCAACGAAGGCATCGATTAGTGTCTCGAGATTTTTGCGTGGTTCGATTGTGCCGAGGTAGAGTAGGTATGGATCTTTCATATCTGGAGGTCTAACTACTTTTGGTTTGGGATAGCCGTTCTTTAAGAAGAATTCCGTATTGCTGAGTTCGTTTGGTATTTGCTTGATGCCAAGTGGAATAGTTTCAATTTTTGCTTTTGTGTGTGAATAATTTTTGATGTCTTGTTTTGTTCTATCAGATGCTGTGAGTATTATGTCTGCGTTTTTGAGAATTCTTTTTAGAAATAATTTGTGAATGATTGTACTGCGTTTTATGTGGAGATTGGGCATCAAAATGGGAGTGAGGTCGTGAATCATTACAGCTCTTTTTGCACGCACCCTAAATGGTCCTATGTGACATGGTTCAAGGACTATGTCGGGATTTAATTTGCGTATTAGGCTGGGAATTAGAAAGAATTTGCGATATGTCCCATATCCAAGGGTTTTTTTGATGGGAATTATTTGATGATTTGTATTTTCAAAGAAAGGATTTTCTTTATTGTGGATGAATGTGTATTTGTGATCGCCAATTTTTAGAAGTTCTCGAATTAAGTTCTTTGTGTATGTGTGAACTCCGGCTTTTTGGTTGTCGATGGGATCGGCGATGATTAATATGTGCATGAAGGTTGTTTAAAAGCTAGAGTAGGATTCGTATATTGGCGGATCCTTTTCTTCTGAATCTATCATGGTGTATTTACTTTCAGTCTGACTAAGACTAGCCGGGAATGGAAGAGGAACTATTATATCACGGTTTTCAGGAATGCAGGCTGGATTTGATGAATATGGATTATGTACACAACATTCAAGTTCATAGTATTCTTCAAATCCATGATTGGACGTGGCCATTTTTAGGGTGTAATTGTATTTGTTATCGCAGCTGTATTTTGGGCTACATCCACTAATTAATAGAGCAAAAATTACGATTGTTGTAAGCGAAATAGGGTTTTTAAATGACTTCAAGCTGTTTTGTAATTTATCCTTAATAATTAGGGCTGCTAGAGTTAAACTTGATATTCGCCAAAGGATTCCTGCCAAAAACACGATGTAATTGGTATAATTGGCACCGAGGTTTTTGTTGAGAAAATTTAATGGTATACCGAGGGTATATCCATAATCTAGTTTTAAAAAGTATGTTATGAATACACCAAAGCTACTAAAAAATGGGGATTGAGGAACTAACATGTGTCGAAATACGAAAAACATCGTCCAA
The DNA here is from genome assembly GCA_027622635.1 of bacterium. Lineage (GTDB taxonomy): Bacteria > Patescibacteriota > Gracilibacteria > UBA1369 > LOWO2-01-FULL-3 > JAQBYK01. The sequence goes on along the minus strand of JAQBYK010000085.1, from coordinate 1,025 downwards.
ACCCACCAAAGGGGTGTGTACTTAATTTTGTTTTTCATCATTAGTAAAACAATGAATGGGAGACCCCATAATATCCAGGCAGGTGATGGATGTCCGAGTCCAGCAAGGACTAATGTGAGTACAATGATTCTTTCTGATATACTCCAGTTATTCTTCAAAAACACATTAATACTCCAGTATATTCCCAGTAAAACGAAGGCTATTGTGAATAGTGGAACAGGCAGGAAATTACTATTTCCGAAGGTTCGTTCAAAGCCATCTACTCCGAATAATTCTCTGTATTCCATGGAAAGCGAATATGGTAATTCTGAGAGTTTCCAAGTCAATATGGGGATGAGCATTAAACCTATGTACTTGAAAATTTTGTAAGGTTTTTCTTTGATTTTTGGGAGCAGTTCCACTAATACTATAGGGATATACAACAATCCTAGAGGTTTTAACATTAAGGAAATCCCGAAAAGTACTAAGAATTTTTTGGAAAGCTTGTTTTTTTCGAATTCCAAAATACTTAAAAAGAATGGGAAAACTACCACCCAATCCATGTGATTTGAGAAATATATGTAGCTAAGAAAGAATGGGTTTAATAGGTAAAAGAGAAATGCTGTTTTTTTTACTGCTCCTTTTCGTGCTTTTAAAAAATATGAAAGGAAGAAAAGGTCTATTATTAGTAAAGGTATTTTGAATAGAGAATAGGCATATGGTGTTGCCCAATATGGTGGCTCTAGGTTTAGAAGAGGTTTAAAAATCCACATGAAAAATGCATGTATGTACATTAGGAATGGTGGATATCCAAATTCTGTGTAGTGACTTTGGTAGGAATATACCCATGGGTTTTCTGTTGGATTGGCTATGAAATTTTGTATAAAGCTTGTGAACCATGTGGTTTCAAATGCCCCCATTGTAAGAGCAACAAGCAGTTTTGATATTATGATGATCCAGAGTAGCGTTTTTAATGCACCACTTTGGTTTTTTACGATGAAATAATGTGCTATGAGGAAAGGAATAGCCAGCAGTGTTGCAAAAAA
>JAQBYK010000084.1 GCA_027622635.1 bacterium | reverse complement strand
TGGTTGGAATTGGGTAATTTAACTACTACAGCTCTATATGAACAATTATTTGGTGAAATAGTATATACAAGATCATTGGAAGCTAAATTAGGAATAGATAGAAGTGGAGTTTTGAACGTTCTTAATAGAGCGATTGCCGCTCGCTTAGATGATGTGTTTACCCGTGTTCAAAGTCAGGGAGAATTTGGAGTGGAAATTCAATTTAGAACCAGGGCATTAAGGGATCAATTTTTATCTGATGATCCCGCATTAATGGACCGATTAAGAACAGATATGAAGGCTATTTTTGAGGAAGATTTATCCTAGTTCCCCATCTTATCTAGAAACGACTGTTCTATCCCTATAGGTCCTAGATATCCGGATTCCAGGATGTATGCCTCAAGTACTTTGTCGTAACTGGTGAAGATTAGGATGCCTGTTACGAGAAGTAAAACTCCGAGAGAGCGTTTGAGCCAACCTTTTGGATTGGACGCTCCTTTAAATTTGGAGGCGATTTTTTGTCCGCCATAGCCGATCAAAAGCAGAGGTATCATTAGTCCAACCGAATAAACTATGATGTTTGTTAACCCAACTGTGAAGCTTTGTGGGAGAACTATTCCCAGGATGAGAGCATAGGTTGGTGAGCATGTGGAGAAAACCGGTCCGAGTGATGCTCCCAGTAACACAGCACCACCCAGACCTTTTTTTTGACCACTTTTATGTAATAGGGTCTCGCTTTTGTAGAGTTTTAGTTTGAATGAAAGTCTGTCCCAAATTGATGGGAATACCATGAATAGTCCAAATAATCCTATTAATCCTCCTGATATATATCTGAGAGCTTGTTCCGGTACTCCTATGAATGCCGTGGTTGCCTTGAGTAAGAGAGTGAAGATAATTACTGAAATACTCAAGCTCACCGCTATAACAAGTGGCCTTAAAGGATTCCTGGTTCCCACCGTACCTCCAAGAATAACGGGTAAAAGTGCGAGTACACAGGGTGCCAGTACGGTCAATGTTCCTGCGAAAAATGATGGGATTAGGAATTCCATATCTCTAGATTGTTTGTTTTATTGCGGATTTAAGATCTCTAATTGATGGAGCCAGTAATGCGGATCTTACGTTACCTTCACCGTCAAGTACGATCAAGCTTGATTGTACATTGATTCCGTATTCTTTTCTAAGTCCAAGTTCGGTGTCGAAATCAACTTGTATGATTTTTGTGCCATCGGGGAAATTTGCGAGATCATCTTTTATGTCCGCTTCCAGACCTAAACAGGTTGAGCACCACTGCGCATGAAAGAATAAAACCATAGGTTCTTTGCCTATTAATTCATCGTATTTTGACTTCGAATATGTTAAATATTGTGCTTTTTCCAGAGAAGCACTTTCTTCAACTTCCATCATCATATCTCCTTCCATCATGTCGTGCATCATTTGAATAGCTTCTTTAACTTCAGTTTCACTTGGGTTTCCTCCTTTGAAAACGTGAAGTGGGCTGTTTGCACCGGTACATATTGCTATTGTGATGTCAGCTTCTTGTGAATAATACCAGCTCTCTAATCCCGCCTTCATCATGTTTCTTGAGTCTTCATTTTCTATGTCAGTCACTTTTTCAAGATCAGGTAACATAGTTTTCAATTGATCGAAACCGTTTTTAGGCATGTGCATAGAAATTTCTTCTGCAAGCGCGATTTTTTCAGAGATTGGCAAATCACTTTTGTATTTTGTTTTTTCGGACTCTGAAAGTTCTCCCGGTAGTTCCATCATTTCGTCTTCCATCATCATTTCGCCGGTTTCATGGGCGATAGCTGTATCTTCATCAATTACGGTTGACTGTATGTCACTGCCGTTTCCGGTACAGGCTGAAAATACGATTGTGCTTAGTGCCGTCATAAGAAATAAAAAACTTGTTTTACTGATCTTCATGATTTTTGGGTAAATTGATATTCAGCTGTGATTGTATTGATATAGCCGCTATGTCACAGTGATTATTATCACAGATTAATGCCAATGCGACCTTCTTTTTTCAAAGCAGTAATAGCCCTTGTAACGGTTTCTCTGGATAAGCCCGTGTGGGCTGCAAGTTTTTCGTGTGTGATTTTGGTTTTTTTGAGTTTTCCAAGGAAACTGTTTCTATTCTTTTCAATAAGTTCCAGATGATGGAGTATTTTTTCTTTTGCGTCGAATATGCCGCTTTTTATTCTTTGCTCATAATCACTTAATCTGTCTGACATTATCTTAAGAAAGCGAATCATCAGCTCCGGTTTTGCCTGAATGATTTTCTGAAAATCTTCAATTGTGAAAAAACATATATATGCGTCTTCCGTTACTTCTGCGAAATGATCGTTTGTTCCTTCTTTAAAGTCAATGCTGCCAAAGATAGATCCCGGTTTAAGTACATCGATAATCAATTTTTTACCATAGTGAGAATAATATAGAGTTACTTCTCCTTTTTTGAGTACACAGATGGAATCGTTTGAATCAAAGGGCGTGTAAAGCAGTTCTTTCTTGCTGCACTTTTTTTCTACGACTTTGTTGGCGATCTTCATTACTTCTTCGTCTGAGATGCCTTGGAATAGATCTATTTGTTGTAGATACCACGCTTTGTTATTTGTCATGAGTGCTTTGTTAGTGGCTTCATAATGCCAAAAAAAACGCATTTTTACAATGTTTATTGTATTAATATTTTTTGAGCAGTAAAATTGTGTTGATTAAAATTTACTAAATGGATCCAATTTTACTTATAGTAGTTATTTTTTTGGTAATTTTGACAGTTATTAAATTTTTTGAGGATAGTTTTTGCTTGGATGCCACTTCGGCTGGACGAAAGATTGTTTCTTTTCTAACTGGAGCCGCTATTGTGACGGTGTTTTTAGATCTTCTTGATGAAATTTATTTAGGAATTCACGCTATCAATGATTTTGTGGTTCTAGTTTTGCCAGTTGCTTTCATCGTTGTTTTTCTATTGGAAAACCATATTTATCATCATAGTAAGAAGAAGAAATATAAAGAACAGCGAATTCTTATCAAATCTATTTCCTTTTTGGCTGGAACATTAGTTGGATTAATTGCCATGTCGAATTTTCAAGAAAACATATTTAAAGAAATTATTTTTATGGCTTTAATCGTATCTTATGATTTGATGAGAGAAGTTTCTTTGCATCTTATGCATGAGGACAGGCCTGAAAAATTATCGAAAATTGATTATTTATTGAAGATTTTGATGTCATCTTCTCCATTTTTTGGGTTTTTCTTAGCTTACTATTTTGATATTTCCGACTTGGTAAATATAATTCTTTTGACGATTTTTGGAGGTGCTGTTATATATGTTTTAATGCGTGAAATTATACCAAAAGAAAAAGATATTTATCCCATTCCATTTTTAACCGGAGTTGTTTTTTTGATGGCTATATTTTTCATGAATTTTTATGTCTAGATTTCCTGTTATCAGTTCAGGGCAGATGGCCGTGGTAGATAGAGTTGCTGTTGAGGAAGGTCTGCTTATTATTCAAATGATGGAATATGCGGGATTGAATATTGCCAGGTTTGTTCAGAGTAGTCATTATTCCTCGATTCTTATTCTTGCAGGCAAAGGTCATAATGGGGGAGATGGTATCGCTGCTGCAAGACATTTGAAAAATTGGGGTTACAAGGTAAGAGTGATTTTGGCTGAAGAGCCATCTGAACTCAAAGAGGTTTCAAGGCATCATTTTGATTTGCTTGAAAAAATGAACGTCGAGATGAAGGTTTGGGATGGGGATTTGGGTGAGGAGGACCTGATTATAGATGCTTTACTGGGATATAATATTGATGGTGATCCTCGCGCGGTATATGGTGAAATAATTTCTGTCGCAAATGATAGTGTAGCAGATATTTTGGCGGTGGATTTGCCATCCGGAATGAATGGCACTACCGGAAAGGCATATAATCCTTGTATAAAAGCTGATAAAACTTTGACATTAGCTTTGCCGAAAATCGGTTTGTTAAAAGGGATTGAGTATACAGGCGAGCTCTTTGTGGCTGACTTGGGTATTCCCGAGGAGGTTTTTAAAAAAGCCGGCTTGGATATTCCAGTCGGCCTTTTTAGATCTGATTCAATTCAGAAGTTTTCTTGAGCACTCATAAAAGTTGTGATAGTATTTGTTTTAGAAATCCTCATTTCTTTATTATGGCAAAAAGCGACGCTAAAGCGCTTAAATGGATAAGTAAATATCTTCGATATACCGATTATATTGGTGCTGCTCAACTTTATCTAAAGGAGAATGTTCTTCTTAAGGAGGAGCTTAAGCCTGAGCACTTTAAAGCACGCATTCTTGGGCATTGGGGGACTGTTCCCGGATTAAATTTCATATATGCCAATCTCAATTACCTTATTTATAAGCATAAATGTGAAATATTAATGATTACCGGCCCGGGTCACGGTGCTCCGGCCATTTTGGCTAATCTATTTGCTGAAAAATCGTTACATGATTTTTATAAAGATTATACTTTGGACGCTAAGGGTATGGGCAAGATCATCAGAGATTTTTCCTGGCCGCATACACCTTTTCCAAGTCATGTTACTCCCGGTGTACCGGGTTCAATTCTTGAGGGGGGAGAGCTTGGATATAGCTTGAGTACAGCCTTTGGTTCAGTTATGGATAACCCAAATTTGATTACGGCCGTTGTTTGTGGGGATGGTGAGTCTGAGAGTGGTCCTATGGCTGCCGCTTGGCATTCTAATAAATTCCTGAACCCTAAAACTTCCGGTGCGGTTTTGCCGATTGTTCATATAAATGGCTACAAGATTAGTAATCCAACAATTTATGGAACTATGGATGACAGTGAATTAATGCAACTCTTTAAAGGCTATGGATATGAGCCAATTATTGTGAAAGCTCCCAATGTTGAGAAAAAAATGATGGATGGGATGGAAAGGGCATATCAAATTATTCGAAGCGTTCAGAAAAAAGCCAGGTCTTCTAAAACTATGCCCCTTAAACCTAAATGGCCTGTGATTTTGATGCGCACACCAAAGGGGTGGAAGGGGGTTCATAGATATCATAAACATATGGTTGAGGGGTCATTTCATTCTCATGGTATTCCGATTGATCACCCCCGTAAGGATCCTGACGCTCTTCGTGCCGTTGAAAAATGGCTTTCAAGTTATAAGATTAATGAATTGGTGGACTCAAATGGTAA
>JAQBYK010000083.1 GCA_027622635.1 bacterium | reverse complement strand
AAATACACAAAACTATTTTGGGCTAAATAAAGCTCATAAAAATCAGCTATTGTCGGAGCCGTAAGTCTCGAAAATGCCAAAGTATTCACATAAATGTCATCAGCCATTTCCTGTTTCTTCTCATTAATAAAGAGAAAAGCAGTCAAGGAAAAAAGCACAATCATTAAGATTGAAATTGCGATTATCAACTTATTGCGAATATTTAATGTCATTTTTTAGTTAATTCGTCAAAGAATATAAAACCATCAATCCTGGGGTCGATTGAAATTTTATCAGAAACACTAAATAATGTTTCATACTCAAGAAGTGGTACACCAATAACATCATCTTCCATGATTATCTTCATGGCCTCTTTCAAGTTTTCCAGACGAACTCCAAAGTCCATCTCAACCAAACTATTATCAATCAACTTATCAACCTCAGGATTGGAATAATTTCCAACGTTAAAAGATCCCTCACTATGAACAACGGTGTCAAGAAAATCAGCGGAATCCCCAAGATCAGACTTAAAGCCAAAGAAATAAAAATCAGCATCTCCATTTTCCAAACTTTCAGTCAACTTTGCACCATCAAGATATGAAACAATAACATTTATTCCGATTTTAGAAAGTTGGGTCCTGACATGCTCACCCAGGACATCTAAACCAAGTGAAAGATGAAACTTTAGAGTCTTACCGGTTAAACCGGTTTTTTCAGTAAGAATTTGAGCTTTTTCAAGATCATATTCGTGCCTATCAATATCAGGATTAAAACCAAAGATACCATTGCTTACAAACTGATTAACAGGTTTGGCAAAGCCCCCAACAGCTTCAACAATAGCATCCTGATCAATCGCAAGTGAAACAGCCCTTCGACTGTTTAAATCATTCAATAATTTTGAGTCCATGTTGAAAATAAGAAATTGCACTTCAAGACTTGGGATACTGGAGATTTCGAAATCAGCATCTTCCACATATTCCACTGCATCATAAGGAACAAAAGCCAATAAATCCCCTTCTCCCTTGAAGAATGAATTTACACGTTCTGATTTATCAACCTTACTAATCAAGTCAACACTCTCAAATTTTGCCTTTTTACCCCAATAATCAGCAAACTTCTTTAATGTCATCATATTCCCCGGTTCCCAGGCGCTGATCACATAAGAACCTGTACCTGTAGGTGGAATATTTTCTTCCTTCTCTAATTCTGAAGGAATAATCAAAACTGTAGAAAGTCTCTGCAACAAAAGTGGATCCGGCTCATAAGTACTGATTCTAAAAGTAAGATCATCAATGGGCTCAAGGCCTTTAATTGAAGTCAAAAGACCTGCAATTTGTGAGGAACTGTACGCATTAGCTCTCTGTAAACTTGCAACAACATCAATTACATCAAAATCGCTTCCATCATGAAATTTAACATCCGGACGAAGCTTAAATTCCCAAGTATAAGAATTAATCAATCCCCAAGATACCGCAAGTGAGGGACGCATATTCAAATCACGATCAGGCTGAACCAAAGGTTCATAAATACTATTTAGCCTTTGCCTTGTAACAGGATCATTTAGAGTAGGCTCCAAACTAACAGCATCATTAGGGAAAATCACTCTCAGATCCTTTATTTGCTCAGCTAAAAGATCTTTTTCGGGAAGTACTAATGCCTTTGCAGATGCCAAAAGACTATTTGTTGTTTTCTCAAAAAATAGTTGCCCGGAAATCCAAGCAAATACGAGCACAAAAACAGCGTAAAATGTATTAACTATTATTTTTTTGATCATTTATGCTTACAGGGTTCAAAAATATCCGTGTATTATAACACAAATCAGATCTTATTTAAAGTGTCTCTTACACTTCTTTCCAAACTGGAATCCCCAATTTTCTGAGCCAGATGAAGCATTTGATTATATGTACTTCTATGACGCTTAGCGTCAGCCATTGTTTTAACACCGGACAATTTTTTGACCAATTTATTATATTGCTTCTGATAACATGCCTTTTTCATATCCTCATTTCCCAAACTGGAAAAAATAGTTAAAGCATGGTCTATGTTATCCTTTTTATAATAATAGATTCCTTCATTATACCGAATTGTCTTAGCCAAATCTGATTCCCCACTTTTATCTGCAAAGTAACGAGCCTTCTTAAAACTGTTTTGTTTCATATAGTAAATAGCGGCATTTTGATAAACGCTATGGATCAACTCACCTTCCCCTCCCTTATCGGCAAAGAATATCGCAGTTTCAAAATCCTTATTGGCAAGCGCATCAACAGCCAAATTGTGATAAGCAACCTGCAAATTTTTTGCAACCAAAGGTTTTAAACTACTAATTGCATAAGCCAACTGAGAACTTTTAACAATAACCCGTGGAGAAATCTTCTGTACCTTCTCCCTAAAATCAGTCAAATCAAGTAAATTTGTCGAAATTATCTCAGTAACGGGTAAAATCTGCTTATCATCTTCGTATTTCTTAAAAGTTCCATTCGTAGCCTCTATATCGATACCACGAAAGTGAAGACAGACGTGCTCCGGCAAAAGCTTAATTTGCAAATCTTCAAGAGGAAACTTCGTAGAAAAAAGATAGATATAAAGAGTCACGATCTGATTACAGTCACCTTCAAGCTTAGCATGTGCAGGATCACGCAATAATTTGCCAAAACTAGATGTTTTTATATAGTGGTAATACTGTCCAGGTCTCAAAAATGCCATGATATCAGCAAGGTGAACCATCTTATCCGCATCTCCATTTGGAAAGGTAAGACTCTTATCTTCAATTCTTTTTTTAACTTCCTCCAGAGTATGTCCATGCGTCAAAGAATGCTCTTGAAATGCCGCTACAATCTTTTTTGCATCCTCATACATTTTACGCCTTGCACCCTTATCCAAATATTTATAACCTTTAAACTTCTTCTCCATCCAAACATTCGTCACAACCAAATTTTCCTGCATCAAAGAAAGCAATTCATCTTTAATACCAGCCAAACTATCAGTTGACTTTATATGCTTAAAAAACTTATCCACCTTTCTCTCAAAAGGATCTACATAAGGAGAAAATAATCCAAAAAACCATTTTAAGAATTTTAACATATGTTTTACTTAATTCCCTTAAGTATAGCAGAAATCAAGTAAATATGGTAGAATTAAAAGATGCTTGAAGAGAGATCACAACAGGATTGGTGGAAAATAGGTCTTATAATGAGCCTGTTCCTTGTTATTATATTCGGTTATGTCCTATCAAAAATTTCCGGAAATGTTCTTTTTGTTAAAAGGGTTGGTTCAGATTTACTCCCATACACTTATATAGCAGATTCTATTTTAAGTTTTATAGTAGCCATGGCTATTGCAGCAAACATTAATCGCTTTAATGTAACTAGGCTAATACAGATTGTAACATTAGTGGGAATTATAGCTTACATAGGGTTATTTCTTCTGATAAGACAAGACGTATTCTATAGTTATCCAGCATATTTAATATTCGGAAATGTCATATTTGAGATTTTGGCAGCAATCTTTATGTGGGAAGTAGCACTCAAACTCACTACTCCATTTGAAGCAAAAAAAAACACAGGTTATTTCAGTCTTGGCGCAAGCCTTGGAGGCATAGTGGCAGGTTTAACTTCGTCATTTTTAAGTAGCTACTTCTCAACAGAATTTTTGCTGTTACCAATAATCGGATGCTTGGGTTTAACATTGATTTTATCAATAGCGATAAATGTTAGGTACAATGAAAAACTAAAAAATACAAAAACAGATAAAAACAAATCTACGATTAAAGAATTAGGTGAAGGCTTCTCATATTTTAAAAACAATAAGTTATCGAAATTAGTTGCTCTAATTCTTGTAATTTATGGAATCGTAGGATGGATTATCGACTTTGAATTCCAAAAGATAATGGGTGAAACATTTACTGAAGATAAATTCTCACAAATCGTGGGAGTAATATCAATTGCTGAAAATCTAGTGCTCCTAGCAATATTTTTGGTGCTTCAAAAATGGATTCTAACGAGATTAGGGATAATGAAAGCTCTACTCATCGCTCCAATTTTTGTACTAGTTCCTTTTTCCATTCTTGTAATTTTACCAGTCTACTACATAGTTACAGGTCTCAAATTAATTGATAAAGCCACATACCAATCCATGTTTTCCAGCCCAATTCGACTAATTTTCAATGCAGTCCCAAATGTAGTACGAAGTAAAGTACGAACACTTGTAAAATCTAGCACAAATTCCATCGGAACATTGATTGCGGGTATAGGATTAATTCTTCTTACAAGATACTTATCCAATATTTGGATTATATCAATCGGTGTTGGACTTGTAATAATAACAGCAATAGTCGCATATCTTCTTAAAAAAGAATATACAATACAAATCACTGAGAATCTTAATAGCCAAGATTTAGATGATTTACACTCAGCTATAGAAAATCTTGCAGAGCCGGCATATCACAGATTAGGTGTCATTGAGTTAATGAAAGTCCTGGAAAATAACAATTTGGGGGCAGAAACTATTAGAAAAATTGTGTTTTCCCTTGGAAAAATTGATAATGTCAAAGTCATACCAAGCCTGCTCGAACTTTTTGAAAATAACGACATTACAGTTAAATACTCGGTAATAGAAGCAATCCACGGATTTACGGATCTAAACAAAGATTTAGAACCTCTGCCATTCACTAGACAAAATATTCTGGATATCTATGAAAATATTTTCTTGAAAGAAGAAGATCCAAATTTGAAAATCTTTATTCTTCAACACCTAAAAGACTTTAATGAAAGTGAAGTAATTATGTTTTTAAAAAACGCGATGCAAAGCAAAAACCCATCAATTCAAGGTTATGCAATAAAAGCAATGAGATTTTTTAACGACAGAGGAATCATCAAATATGTAAAACCTTTCCTAAAAAATAACGTTAAAATGCTAAAAGGCTCAGCAATTATTGCATTATGGCAATTTGAAGAAATGCGTACAAAACTGATCCAAGAATTTGTTAAAATTATAAGTAGTGATGAAACAGAATCGGTTTTAACATCTTTATACATAATTTCCAAATTACATTTCAGTTGGGAATTACATTACGTAGAAAACAAACTAAAAGATAAAAATAAGGGAATTCGCACAATGGCTGCTTTGACACTTTCTCAATTAGGTAAAACTGAAGGTATAAAAACCATAACCAAATCTCTGCTTACTTTAACCCCATATAGCAAAATAATTGCCAGAAATATAAAAGAGTTAAATCCACGCATAAGAGGAAAACTATTCAAAAGAATTCGTTCAATGAGTGAAAAA
>JAQBYK010000082.1 GCA_027622635.1 bacterium | reverse complement strand
CCATCACCTTTTCCAAATCCTTGGCAATAAAATCTTCCACAAATTTCTTCACAAGGATCATCCCATTAAGTTCGTCACCATGCATCCCTGCAGACAAAAACCCTGTGGGACCTTTCTTCTTTCCCTTAAACCGAATAACAGGCAAACGCACCGGCGGATCAGTTTTGAATGTATATTTTGAGGATTTCATCACGGACATTATAGCAAGCGACCTAAACTTTCTCTATATTAAGATCAGTATCTTCCACACCAACAGCATAACTAACCTTTAAAAGAGTATCTCCTCTTTGCACATCTATTTGTGTAGGTATCAAATGAGGAATTGTTATTGCAGAATCCAACCCTTCCAAAACAACATCTTCACTTAAACCGGCTCTTAAGCCCAATGCCAAATTATAATTACCAGGTTCAATGCCGGTCAGTGTAATTTCAAATCTAACAACTTCGTCAAATTTTCCTCTTACAAACCTGACAACTTCCATCGGACCCAAATCAAAATTCTCCGGTAAAAACCATCGGGGTTTTCTTGCACGCTCAGACCTCACCAAACCTGCTTCAACAGCAGCCCACTGAGGAATAACATAACCATCTTGAGCCACTTGGGGAGTCAAATTAATCAAAATATATGGCAATGGTTCCTGTAAAAAGCCTGAATACATAGTTTCTGAAACAAGAAGATCTATTTCCCTACCATGTTTATATTCAGTCGCATCAGCTTCAACAATCTCAACTCTGTCTTCAAGACCAAGATTAGCTATAATTTTCCTAGCCATATCGGCTGAGGCAGGATTAAGTTCTAAACAAGTAGACCTAACCTTCTCAGACTTAAGCGCAGCAAATACACCCCATAGTGGATAGGGTCCACAGCCCGCATCAACAACCTCAATTACAGAATCTCTTTTCCCATCTAATTCATCAATTCTCCCAAAGAGGGCTTTGACGAATTTAAATGTTCGCTCCTCTTCTCTTAGGCATTTTGCAGCACCAGCTAAATCGATTCCGCCAACTAATTTGCCGGAATTCTTAAATTCACCAATATTAATTCCTCTCTCAAAAAAAGACTGAATCATTCTGACATCATACTCATCAAAATAGCCCTTCTTCCTTAAAGCTTCAAGCAAAAAGGGAATAAGCGTTTCCTCTGCATGCTCTCTTCTAGATGTAGTAACGAAGTCTGCTCGCGCAATTCTTAAACGCACCTGCTCTCTAACAGCAACTTCGTCAAATAAATAAACTTCAGCTCTGGCTTTTTGATACACCGGCAAACAAACTTCACATATAGCGCCTGCATCAGTATCGGCACCATCATAGATTGCAAAACTATCAGGAACAAAATCATACCTTTCAAGCTGTCTTATAGTACCAAGATGACGAATTTCTTCGCCTCCTATATCACACTTAATTTTGTGTTCATCTTCAGACATAAATGTGTTAAAAATGCCTTAAAATTTAACACCTTTGAGGGATTGTGTCAAGCTGCCCGGGGCTCATTAAAGTCTTTGGGCAAACTTTGTTAGGGTTTTTGGCTTAACTCAAAGAAGGGTACGGAATTTTTAGTAGCGAATTTTATGCGATTTCGGTATTCGTGAAATTTATGATTTTTTTTGCCAAACTCTCTAATTGGTTGAAATGACAAGCGCAAGTGAAACCACAATCACCAACAAAGAAAACCACATGAGCAAACCTGCGCTTCAGAAAATTTCAAAAAACCCACCAATCTCGGAACATTCGAAAATAGCAAAATCCGTAAAAACGTCTAAAGCAAGGCGAAAACCAACGGGGCCATCAATTTATGTTCCGAAAAAGAGCCGCCGCCGTATTCTGTGACCACAATCAAAAGCTGCCACATTGACGCAGCACAAATTTCCACATATGATCTCCACAATGGCATGGAAAACACTCAAATCAGAAAGCATAACAAAAAACAGACACTTCAGTGTAAACAAAGATAAATGTCAAAAAACCGATGGAGAAATTGTAGAAGAATATTTCACAGTTGAAAGACAAGATATAGTTGTAATTGCAGCATTCACTTCAAAAATGGAGATAATTTTGATCGAGCAATATCGTCATCCGGTTAAAGCGGTGGATCTGGAACTGCCGGCCGGATACATAGAGACAAGTGATAACAACATTAAAGAAGCGGCAGAGCGTGAACTATTGGAAGAAACAGGATACAAGTGCAAAACACTCAAGAAAATCTGTGAAAGCTATGCATCAGCCGGATTTTCAAACAATATTATAAGCTTTTTCATAGGTTTCGATGCAAGAAAAATCCAGAAACAGAATCTGGATCAATCCGAAGAATTAGAGGTAAAACCTACAAGCTGGGATAAAGCATTGCAACTATTAAAACAAGAAAAAATCAAAGACCTCGGTTCGGTCGCAGGAATATTGATAACCGCCAAACATCTCGAAAATTCAGATGGAAACCGCCTCAAGTAGCACCAATTCACACTTCTGATTATACCGCATTTGCGTCTAGGCGCAGACGACTTTTTTAGCTACACATAAAGGAAAAATCGCATTCTAATATACCCCGAAACCTCACTCTACAAACGTCAACGTGTTTTGCCCAAATACACTTTTCACATATTAGTCGGTCTGCTATTATTGGAAATACCACTAGATATTGTGGTGTCACACAAAAACCTCCCACTATATATAGGACCCTCTCATTCCTATGAAAAATGTCTATTTGTGGCTCAATTTAATTTTTAAAAACACACACTCATGTCTCCCATTCAAAAAATAAAAAAACGAAGTGGTGAAATTACAAACTTCGATCAAAGTAAAATAGCTGAAGCTATTTGGAAAGCAGCTCAAGCAGTAGGTGGCCAGGATAAGGAGATGGCTCAGCAAATCTCCAATCAAGTGTCCGCTGTGCTCGAAGTGTTTTTCAAAGACGAATCAATTGTTCCTACGGTAGAACAAATTCAAGATTTAGTAGAAAAAATCCTAATAGAAGGAGGTCACGCCAAAACCGCAAAGGCATACATCATATACAGGCAGGAGCACAAAAACATCCGTCATACGCAGGAAGACATACTTAACGGAATGAGCACAAAGCTTCCATTTAGTGTAAATGCACTTCGCGTACTAGCCGGTCGTTATCTTCAAAGAAATGAGGAAGGCGAAGTAGCCGAAACACCGGAAGGAATGTTTGACAGAGTAGCAAAATCGCTGGCAAATGTTGAAAAAGATTATGGGGAAAACAATGAACAGATAAACAATTACGAAGAAAAATTCAAAGAAGTTTTATACAATTTTGAATTCATTCCGGCGGGAAGAACGCTTGCAAACGCAGGCGGTAAAACCAGACTCGTTTCAAACTGCATTGTTTTACATTTTCAAGACAGCATGGACGGAATATTTAAATGCCTTCATGACGCAGCTCTTCTTCAGCAAGCAGGATCGGGACTTGGCTTTGCATGGCACCTTCTTAGACCTGCAGGATTCCGAACCAACAAAACACAAGGCATGGCCTCAGGACCGGTTTCATTCCTAAAAGCATACAATGAAGCTTTCGGAGTTATCAAACAACAAGGTCGTCACGGCGCCAACATGGGAGTTATGAGAGTGGACCATCCTGATATTTTGGAATTTATAGAATCAAAATGGGAAGAAGGAACACTTGTAAATTTCAACATTTCAGTGGCCCTTACAGACGAATTCATGAAACAAGTCAAAAACAGATCAACAGAACCGTGGATCTGCAATTGGAATGGAAAGAAAATGAAACCAAGAAACGTAATACGCGATAACAGAGGATCATTTGTTGAAGCAATCGAAGAAAACATCACAGCATCAGAATTGATGGACAAAATTATCAACTCAGCTTGGAGAAATGGTGAGCCGGGAATACTTTTCCCGGACGCCGCAAACGATACAAATCCGGTACCTGCGCTTGGAAGACTTGAAGCAACAAATCCATGCGGAGAACAATGGCTACATGACGGTGACGTATGTAATCTCGGATCAATCAATCTATCGAAGTTTGTTAAAGATGGACAAATAGACGAAGACAGACTGAAATTTGTTACTAAAATGGCAATACGTATGCTGGACAACGTTATTGATCTTTCAGACTTTCCAGTCGATAAAGTAAACGCCAGTTTTAGAAACAACAGAAGAATAGGGCTGGGAATCATGGGCTTTGCTGACATGCTTTATCAACTAAGAATCCCCTATAATTCTCAGGAGGGGTTCGATACGGCAAGAAAAGTGATGAAACTGGTAAATGAAACGGCAAACATGTATTCATCCAAACTGGCAGAAGAAAAAGGTTCTTTCCCAAATTGGGATATATCAATTTTCGGACCAAAGGGCTCAAACACTAAAAGAAGAAACTCCGCACTCACAACCGTAGCCCCTACCGGATCTATCTCAATGCTTCTAGATTGCAGCTCAGGGGTAGAACCATTTTTCGCACTATCATACTACAAAGAAGTCATGAGCGGACAAAAACTAATTTACGTAAATCCGCATCTGGAAAACGAGTTAAAGAAGCTGGATCTAGACAATGAAGAAATAATTAAAAAAATACAGATGAACGGCTCTATACAAAAATTAACAGAAATACCTGAAGAAACTCGAAAAGTATTTGTGACCGCCATGGATATAAGCGCAGAAGATCACATAAAAATGCAGGCAGCATTCCAAGAGCATGTAGACAACAGCATATCCAAAACAGTAAATTTCCCATACACAGCTACACGCGAAGACGTAAGAAAAGGATACATTCTTGCATGGGAATCAAGGCTAAAAGGCTGCACAGTATACAGAGATGGCAGTCGCCAGGAACAAGTACTAAACCTACACGGCAGTGAAGAAGAAACAGAAGAAACGCAGTCGGCAAGTCCTTCAGAACAATCAGAAAGTTATAACAATAGCAATTTGGAAGAAATTACTCCCCCACCGGTAAGAGAACACATCTCTCTTAATAAAAAGGACATAATCAAAAGCAAAAAATGCCCGGAATGTTCCTGTGATATTCAAATTGCAGAGGGATGTATGCTTTGTCTAAGCTGCGGATTTAGTGCATGCTCAGTTTAAGGCCTAGCTTGACTTTTTGCCGCAATTGTTATATTTTCAGGGCTAATAATTTGCAAAAATGCCTGAAGCACTACGAGCAGATGATGAGCCAATAAAAACTCCTGAACAAGATTCTGAAGAGCAAGATTCAAAACAGGAGCCTTCCATTAACGAGAATAAGCTCAGTAAAAATGAGGTAAGGCAATTGAAAGATGGCAAAGTAACAATTACCCAACTTGCAAATAAGCGTCTTCAACTTAAAACTGCAGGAGAAGCAGAGCTAAATAAAATGGTTGTCGCCACAAGAGAGCATGGAAACCTTATAAATCTAAAAGAATA
>JAQBYK010000081.1 GCA_027622635.1 bacterium | reverse complement strand
CAGAAGGAGATTTAATACCAATCAGGGAAGCGGCCAAAAGATTGGGCGTGACTATAACCACTCTCAGAAGGTGGGATGATGCAGGAAAATTAAAAGCTGTTCGGGCAGGTGAGAAAGGTCATAGATATTATAGAAGAAAGGATCTGGATTTATTTGTTCAGGATTTGTCAACAATCGCATGGGAATGGGAAATTGATCATGCGGTTCATGAACTTGATTCCCATTATTTTTGTATCGATAGTGCCACTTTTCAATCCAAACTGGAATCTTTAAGGGCTGATTTAATGACTATTGATGGTATTGAGCCTATTGTTCCTCTCATAGTTGCCGCAGTTGGTGAGATCGGTAATAATTCTTTTGACCATAATCTTGGCAATTGGCCTGATGTAAGAGGGATTTTTTTTGCTTATGATTTAAAGAGAAGAAATGTTGTTTTAGCTGACCGCGGTATAGGTATTTTGGCCAGTCTCCATCGTGTAAGGTCTTCTCTAGCAACTCATGAAAGTGCGCTAAAAGTGGCTTTTACTGAAAGAATTACAGGAAGGGCGCCGGAATCCCGTGGTAATGGTTTAAAATTGGTACGAAAGATTGTGAGAGAGAATCCTTTGACTTTGGATTTTCGCACCGGTGATGCGCGCCTTCTTCTGAGAGAGGGGGATGAGGAGATTAATGTACATACTAATGATCAGACTTTTCGAGGTTGTTTTGCGTCAATTATTTTCTAAGAAATTATAATTATGAAAATTGAGTTAAAAAAATTCGGTAACATATTAACTTCCAGGCAGCTTGGGAAAGAGGCCTATCTGGCTTTCAAACCAAACATGCGTAATGTAGGAAAAAGTGAAGAAATTGAAGTCGATTTTTCAGGGGTGGATGTTTTTTCACCATCATGGGGTGATGAATTTTTGACACCGCTTATTGAAGAATTCGGTCAAAATGTAGTATTGAGCAATACTGATAATTCTTCGGTAAAAGCAACTCTGGAACTTCTAACAGAACTTGAAGGTAAGCATTTTAAATTTCGATGAATACGGGATAAATCGCATTTTCCCTTCACATTCTCACCATTAGTATTATAATTAATTTTGTATAGTTAATAACCCCTCATTCTTATGCTTACAAAAAAACTTTTAATTACTTTGATGGCATTTTTTTTAATGTCGATTTCCTTAACCGGATGCGGAAATTCTGAAACGAGCGACGAAACATCTTCAGACGCGACACCCACACCCGCAGCAGATGCCCCAATAACCCTGGAAGGCACAATCGAACTGACAGGCGCTAAAGCCACTATCGATTACTTCGATGCCCGGGCTGATGTAGAAATCACAGACTTAACTTTCAATTTTTGGCCAACAAAATCCGAGCCTATCTTTGAGCCGGACGATGGAAACATGTTTGTAAGGATTGGAGCTACAGTCACCAATATTGGCGATGAACCATTCTACTTTAACACCACGGCATTCTCCCTAAACAGTAGCGTAGGTGAAGGTGACTACGAAACCTTCCTAATTGGCGACGACATCGCCCCATATGGAGATATCGCAGTAGGAGAATCCATCACCACAGGAATTTATTATGAAGTGGCGGAGACTGATAACTTAGATACATTAGAGCTCGTAATTGAAGGTGCGGACAGCGAAGGAGGAACCTTGACAACAGTTCTTCCACTTGCCCAATAAAAAGGAATTATTGCAATTTCCTACGAAATTTGTAAATATGTAAGTGATAAATCCATAACCTCATACCTATGGAAAAGTTTGACACCTGGAGGGAGGCCGTAACCGCATCAATGCAGAATCTGTTTGATACGGTGATTGGTTACCTTCCAAACCTACTTGCGGCATTGGTTGTCCTGATTGTGGGACTGCTGGTTGCAGGGGCACTTGGTAAACTAATTGCAAAATTAGTTGAAATTACCAAGGTAGACGATCTTGTCGATAAGCTTGGAGTAAATAAGACTTTCAAAGCTTTCGGTAAAATCAAAATCTCGGGAATTCTGGGATGGTTGGTAAAGTGGTTCTTGATTGTAGTAACATTAATGGCTGTAGCCAACATTCTTGGTCTTACAGATATTAATGACTTCCTACAAAAGATTGCCAGCTACCTTCCAAACGTAGCTATCGCGATAGTTATTGTTCTGATCGGTTTCGTAGCGGGAAATTTTGTCTACGAGATCGTACACAGAGCTGTAAAGGGCGCCAACATGCATTCTCCAAAAATTTTAGCTAACTTGGCTAAATGGGGCATCATCGTTACAGCGCTTTTACCGGGACTTAAGCAGTTAGGTATCGAAACTGCGCAGCTGGATACTCTTTTCCAGGCTATAGTCTATGGTTTTGCTGCAGCTTCCGCACTTGCTTTCGGTCTTGGAGGAAAGGAGCACGCCGCAAAATGGTTAGCTGATATAAAGAAGAAACTGTAAAAATTCTTTATCACAAAAAGGCCTCACCGTTTGGTGGGGCTTTTTTATTATCCAATTGTTAACGCTTCACTTTTTGCAGGAATTTTACCCAAGCCTTTTTCACACCATTCTCGCGAAGGTATGTAAATGCAGTCCTAAGTGAACGTGCGCGTCTGAAATTTAGTGAAACATTTCTGTCCGGAGCGGGTCTCGGATTTTCCAGCCACCTTAATAGGGGTTTCAAGGTTTCTTCATAATTGCAGGATTCCTCGATGTATTTTCTGCCATTCTTCTGATAACGCTTAAAACGAACACTTTCTCTATCTTGTCCACCATGCCATTCCGCGTACATAATTTGTATCGCATCTGTAAGAAGCTGATGTTGACCGGTTTTAACGGCGATGCCGGCTTCGGCTCGTGCGACTTCATATGAGATCTCGCTTCCGAGGGTTGTTATCACGGGAAGCCCAAATTTCATCATTTCATTGATCCGATTGCGGGCGCCCGTAAGGGTTTCCATGCAACGACGATCTACATTGATGCCAACATCGGCTCTACTATATACATAGGGGATTGTTTTGGTTTCCACCCACCCCAGGAATACAAATCGTTCCCTAAGCTCTGAGTGCGCTATCATCGCCTTAAATTTTTCAGATGTCTTATTGTCCAGTCCGCCTATCTGACCTCCCGTAGAGACGAAATAAAGCTTAGGGCACTTCTTCATGGCATCTTCCACGGCTTTAAATAGAGTAACTTCATCAACCCATGTGTTATACCCACCCATCCAGAGCAAAACAAAGGCGTCCTCGGGGACATTATTAAAGACGGCATACTCATTGGATGTGTCCTCACCTTGAAACCACTGCGTGCCATTGGGGATGTGATGACAGAATTCATAACCAAAACTCTCCTTGTTTAGTCGCCCCAGTGTACCCAGCTCTCCATATATACAAAACCTCTGAGCTTCGGAAACGGTGGAGACTTTGTCAGACCTCCTTAATATGGATTGTTCCATACTATGGTAGTGAGGAATGTAGTCGTTGCTGTCATTCTTGTATGCCTGTGCTTGAGCCTCGGCAATAATCCAACCATTCAAGTCGGTCCAGAGAGGAGCTCGGGAATCAATCTGCGATACGATGTAAGAAGGGTGTGTATTGATAGAGACTATCGCGTCAGGATGAAACTGATCGTGTATTTCCTGGATGAATCCGATTAACCCGGGATCATTCTTGGAGATCCTGTGTTCGGTAAATCTGTCGGAGTGTTCAGTGGATAGGCGGACCGGCTCCTGCCCATAGCACTCAGGCATTGCAATAGTAACAAGGCGGATATTGAACCGTTTATTTAACAGAGGCTTCAGGAATTGTTGTGTGCGAAGCCCCGCGGCCGGACGCGATTTTGTGTTCTCCCCCGGAAGAGGAGCGTTGCCAATTATAAGGACTCTCTTCATGCCGGAATTCTAACACGTATACCAAAACAAAAAAATAGAATTTGTAAACCAACCCAAGGCGAAAACTACGACTAGTCAAATAATACAATAACACCCAAATGTGTCACCCTGTTTTTTGAAACAGAAACAGTAATGATCAGTTATACAAAGCGACTGTTCGAAGAATGACAAATAGCTAGGGGAAAGGCAAAACCTGACATTAGCTATCCATCGAAAATCCAATTAGACAAAAGGCCTTCGACTAAGCGGATTTAAAATAATTGACGCTGTATAGTCACTCTGATAAATTTCAATTTGAACAATACAAATTGCGAAAAAACACTAAAAGATCACAAATATAGCTAGTAAATGATAGGAAACAAAGAGGATTCAGTCCTCGTTTTATGGGTAATATTAGCTTGTGACTAACCGGAAAATTGGATCATTGAAAACAAGGCAGAACTAAAAATTGAAAAGAATCGTTTAAATCTTCCGGATTAATTCGGGGGATTGAAACTTTAATATATATACAAACTTTTATCTGTTTATTTTATCAATATTTCTTTAACCCACAAATAATATGGGCAAACTGAGAAAATTTATTGCCTCCGCTTCAATGGTGGCAATTCTCTCAAGTCTTGTGGTCACGCAGGCCGTATTCGCTGCTTTCAGCGATGTCGGTGCAGACCACTGGGCTAGTGCTGCTGTTGCTTGGGGTGTAGACAATGAGTGTATAGATGACTCAAAGGCTACATTCGAAGTAGACAAAGGTGCGAATAGAGCGGAAACTGCAAAATTAGGTGTATGTCTCGCCGATTTGGAAGGAGATGGCACTTTAGGTTCAGCTGTCTTCTCTGATTCTGTTGCTGGTGCTTGGTATGATACTTATCTGGGTATCGCTTATAACAACGGTGTTTTCACCGGTGATACAGGCACAGATCCTTTAACAGTAAGACCGGGCGCTGAGCTAAACCGAGCAGAAGCTGCTAAAGTAATCCTAAAAGCTTTTGATCTTCCGGTTCTGGATGGACAAAACGGAGCTGACAAATTCAGCGACGTAAAGTCGACAGACTGGTTCGATTCTTATCTGGGAGCTTCATACTGTTATGAAGACGCAGAAGGGACAAAGATCCTTGGAGGATTCCCTGATGGAACAGCTCACCCTGGTGACGCTGTAACTAAGGGTGCCATCGTTAAAATGGCATACGTTGCTCAAAACGCTGTAGTCGGTGACGACTGTTCAGGCGCCACTCCTGTAGAAGGAGACGACGATGACGCAGCCGCAGACGACGACGCAGCTGATGACGACGCAGCTGATGATGACGCAGCTGATGACGATGATGCACCAGCCCCAACCGCTAGTGGACTAACAGTTACTGTAAACGATGACACTCCTGCAACAGGTGAGCTTCCATCAGGAGCTACAGGAGTGGAAATGGTTACTTGGGACTTCACAGCTAGTGACGATGGTGATGTAACACTGGGTTCATTGGTAGTGGATCGTTATAGTGTTACTGACCTAAATACGGCCGCAAAAGTTTACCTATACGAAGGTAGCGAGAGGCTGACATCCGGAAAGAATATTAACAGCGAT
>JAQBYK010000080.1 GCA_027622635.1 bacterium | reverse complement strand
CATCTGCCGGTGATTATCTTACTCAAGAAGCACTTTTTGCAGTTAAGCTTTGTAAGGATTTTGCACCTGAATTGAAGATACGTTATGTAAATGTTTCCGAATTAACCTCTATGGGTCTTGGTGACTATTGTTCCAGTGATCAATCATGTTTGACTAAGGCCGGCGTAGATAGATATTTCACTTCAGATAGGACTGTTGTCTTTAATTACCATGGATATGTAAACGATATCGAGCAGATTTTGTGGCCTCATGCCGATAGTGATCGGTTTATTATTCA
Organism: bacterium; assembly: GCA_027622635.1. Taxonomy (GTDB): domain Bacteria; phylum Patescibacteriota; class Gracilibacteria; order UBA1369; family LOWO2-01-FULL-3; genus JAQBYK01. The sequence goes on along the minus strand of JAQBYK010000080.1, from coordinate 5,235 downwards.
TGGTTATCGTGAGCAGGGATCCACAACAACGCCTTTTGATATCAAGGTTGCAAACGGTGTTAGTTGTTATCATGTTGCCATGGATTTGATAAGGGAGGGTGCTAAGCGAAATAAAAAAGTTGCTGCAAAAAAGGATAAAATTATCAGTATGCTTAATCGGAAAATTGCTGCGCATCAGGATTATATTTGCAAATATGGAGATGATCCAGCTGAGGTAAGGCTTCTAAGATGGTAGTTAAAATAGAAAAGAGGAAACTTATTATTCTTGGTGCCGGTTTTGCTGGTATCCGTGTTGTTCAGGATTTACTTAAGAAAAATGCAAATCAAATTTTTGATATAACTTTAGTTGATCGTCGGGATACGCATGTTTTTCAGGGTGATCTATATGAAGTGGCTACTGCATTTAACAAAAAAATTACAAATCAGTGTCTTACTGATTTACGGGAAACCGTTGCTACACCAATTAAGGACTTGATTGATTTTAAGAAAGTTAAATTCCTGAAAGATGAAGTTTTAGGGATTGATCATACAACAAAGAAACTTCGATTAAAAAAAACCGGATCTATTTCTTATGATTACCTTGTTGTAGCTTTGGGTAGTGAGACTAACTATTTCGATATTCCTGGTCTTAAGGATCATTCTTTTGACATGAAAACCGTTGAGGATGCTTTAAAAATAAACTGTCACCTGGATCAATTCTTTCGCGAACTATGGGAAAAGGGAGAGGAGCGCGATGTTTACATATCGGTTGGTGGTGGTGGGGCAACGGGAGTTGAATTAACAGCAGAGCTAGCCACTTTTTTAAGATGTTTGGCAAAAAAATATCATTATCCAATGGGGAAAATTCATTTGCAACTTATTGAGGGATCAAAGATTTTGATCTCTCTTGATAAAAAGGGAACCGACCTTGTTTTGAATAGACTGAGTAAATTGGGCGTAAATACTTTTCTCGAAAGATATATTGATAGTGTGAGTAAGAATGAAATTACCCTGAGATTTCCTGATGGGAAAAAAGAAAATATCCCGAGTGATTTTTTGGTTTGGACAGGTGGAGTTATGGTTAATCGGATTGTTCAAGATTCTCTTGGGAGTAAATCTAAACGAGGTGCAATGAAGGTTAACCCTTATTTGCAAAGTGAGCATGATAAAAATATTTTTGTTGCCGGAGATAATGCGTTTTTTCAGTGGGGGAGTGATAGACCTCTTCCCATGGTTGCCCAGATTGCTTATCAACAAGGTGCTTTAGTTGCGAGAAATTTGTTGCGAATAAGTTGTGGCGAGGCTTTGATAAGATTTGAGCCAAAGTCTCCAATGTATTTGATTCCCTTGGGTGGTAAGTATGCACTTCTAAATACAGGAAAAAGAATTTTTGTTGGTAGGTGGGTTTGGTTACTCAAACGGTGGGTTTATTTTAAGTATGCACTTTCAATTCTTCCTTTTTGGAAAGCTTTGGCTAAATTCGCTCATAGTACCAGGATTTTTACCGAGAATGATTAAACAAAAAAACAGAACTGCACACATTCTGTTTTCTTGATATATATGATGAATTCTAAACTTTAGAATTCGTTTTCTCTTTCTCTTGGTGGACGAGCTTCGTTTACAACAAGATCGCGTCCTTTGAAGTCTTGTCCGTTTAAAGCTTCGACTGCTTTGTCAGCAGCTGCATCATCAGCAAATGATACAAATCCGAAACCTTTTGATCTTCCTGAAAATTTGTCTTTGATTACGATTGCTTCTTCAATGTCTCCAAATTCTGCAAATTTTGCTTGTAGATCTTCATCGGTTACACCCCAATCGAGGTTACCAATAAATAATTTTTTAGCCATTTTCTTACGTGTGAAAAAATAAATTTTGTAAACTTTTTCTGTATCCCCACTTATTTAAACTGTGCACTCTTAAGTTACAGGTATAAAGAAAACGTGTGTTTACTGCCGGATCATAGCCTAACTCTTGTTTTAGCGCAACTGTAAATTGAATTTAGAACTTATTCTTTTTGATATGTAGAAAATAGCCGATGAGATTTGTTATCGGATGCAATAATCCGAATAGAAGAATTGAAGCGAGAATTACTTGCCAGGATATTGCTATGTAAAAACTTACACAAATAAGTGATCCGATTATCCAGTCCAGTTGATCAAATGGAACCCAGGATTTTCCTGATTTGATATTCATTTGTCTCTTGAAGAAGCTTTTTATCATATCTCCGAGGAGGGCACCGAAACCGAGTAAAACCCCCAGTATATAGATGTTGACGTTTGAGTAATCGATTAGAGATATTGAGCTTAGGTCTTGGTAGAAGACTTTTTGAAAATAAACTGCTGCGATGGCCGTTAATGTCCCAAATAGCAAACCTCGATATGTTTTGTTTGAGCCAAATATCGGTTTTCCTTTAAATTTTCTGTTTAGATCGACTGGGTAGTTTAGAAAAGGGATCCATTTAAATAATACAGGACTCATGTTTGCGATACCTGCCGGTAGTAGGAACCAGAATGTTTTTAGAAGAAGTTCAAGCATTAATTATACAATGAAGCCAAAATATCCGAAGACAAGTCCAATAACGACAATGAATATTCCCCAGGTTTGTGTATTTTTGTATATGCTCCTTAATGACAATATTGCACTCGGGAATACGATTAAGAGGATGCCTTTAATTAGAGCAGCCCATCCTATGATTGTCACAAGAACTGTCCAATCTTTTACCCAGAAATTGTGGTGTTCGATTAGAAGCATTCCGATGATTATTCCAAATAGGCCTGTTATATAAGTGAGCGCGGGTGATTTTTCAAATTCCTCTACGAATTTTTTAAAATCCACTTTGCCACTTAGTGCCGATACACCTGCCGATATGTAGACGATGGTCATTATTTTTGCGACCAGAGTTGATAGTTCCATATGGAAAATTTAAAAAAATAATATTTTGTTAGGAGTTTTTTCTTTTTTTAGGGAGACTTTTGAAAAGATAGTATGCTGAGAAAAGCGCAAAAAAGGTATTGAGCCAAAAGAATATCCAACTTGCTTCGATGTAACTGAATAAAGCGATTAAAGCACTTCCAAGGGTTAGGGCAAGATTTCTTCGTAGGGTTCCCATATTGAAGGCATAGCCGAGCCCGATTCCTGCTAAGCCCAGGATAAAAAATATTGTGTTGTAGCCTTCAAAAATGGTTAATGACCAAATGATCAGACCAAGTGCAAGAACTGAGATTATTGGAGTGTCGATATTGTCCGGTGTGTTCAGCATCATCATGACACTTGCGATAACAACTAAAACTTCCAGCATTACGAAGAATATGGGCCCTCCTTGCTGGTAGCCGAAAATGGCATAAAGCAACATAATGAGGCCTCCAATTGCGAATAACCAGTTTTTTAGTGACTTTGCCGGGTGCTTCTTGGGTTTTTTCTCAGGCCAAGCCGCGCCGGTTACGAGAATGAGTGAGCCGATAAGACCTGTGTAGAAAATGTAGTCCATGATTGATTTTTGTTTACAATGCTTGAAGAAATCACCTATGTTTATGGGTAAATATTTTCCGGAGCTTCATTGCGATGGTCTTTGTAGAAGCGTTTAAATTTCGTTTCATCAAATGTTTCAAACAGTTCGTAAACTCCCCATGCCGACATTGCTATTGGAGCTGGAATATCTTCATTGACAGTTGCGATAACTTTGGAATTATTTTCCGTAAATTCTTTTAGTTGGGCTTTACTTGTCTCATCGAGCTCAGATTTATACCAAATTATAACACCGCCATGTTCCATGTTGTGAATCAGTCCACCTACGGGTAGTTCCGTTTCATAGAATCGCCAGTCTTTATGCCAATCTCCGAAATGCGGACCTGAAGTTGGTGGATTTGAGTTGTATTCTACATCGTCTGTGTTTGCAATGTGTTCTGTCTCCATTTTTTCAACTTCAACTTCATTGTTTGGTGTTCCAGCTGGTCTGTTAAAGTACCATATTGCTGCAATTAGTATTATCAGGAATAAAACTCCGTATAGTTTTAATGATTTTCTACTCTCGGTTTTTTCTTGTTGAACCTTCTTTGCTTTTCGTTTCTCGTGTTTTAGTCTTCTTCTTTCTGAGCGTGGTAATTCTTCGGGCATTTTATGATGGTTAATAAATAGATTTATTTTTTGACGAGCTTATTTTTCAGTCAAAGCAATTTTTACTCCCAGTGCAATGAGTAGTCCACCCAATGTCTTGTTGAAAATGCCCTGAAATCTTTCGAAAATTGAGCGAATTCTTTTTTGGGTTAGAAACACTGCTACCAGTGAAAACCAGAGCATTGTGTTGATTACCATAATTGCGCTCATGACAGCCATAATCGAGAATGGAGTAGTTGGGGATATTACGAGGGTGAACAGACTCAAGAAAAATAAAGTCGCCTTTGGATTGAGCACATTTGTTAAAAACCCAATTCTGATAGCGGCAAAGTGAGTGATGTCTTCTTTTTTGTCATGTTCACCAAGCTCAATTTTTGAAGATTTTGATAGAATAGATTTAAGGCCGATGTAGATAAGATATCCAGCCCCTAAAAATTTGATAGCATTGAAAAGCAGAATAGACTTGGAAATAACCAAAGCGAGGCCTGCCAAGGAATAAAAGACGTGGACTGCGATTCCAAAGCCAAAGCCGACTGCCGTCCAAATACCGGTTTTGCGGGAATAGCTGAGCGAATTTCTGCACGCTATAATAAAGTCAGGACCCGGGCTTATTACCGCCAATAGGTGAATAATGGTTACTGTGCCTATGAGTGCTAGATATTCCATAAAATTGCTTATTGTAGCCATTATACAAATTTTACTCTTGCATTCAACTTGTTTTCCTTATCCTAAAGGTTTTTCTTAAGTGGGCACGCTTTGTCTGCATATGAACAGAAAACGCAGCAATCTTCGCCCTCCGCTTTGATGGTTTCTTTACAACCTTCGCAGACATAAAAGGGTACACATGAGGTTGTTGGGATTTCGCCTTTTTGCTTATGTCCACATTTGGGGCAAGTCAGCGTAGCGGTATCCTTTTGCTCAGTTTTGCCATCTTCTTTTTCTTCAAGCCCAAGTGCCTTAACGGCATCAGGATAGCCAAGCAGAACTTTTTGGTCGTCTTGGCCTTTGTTCAATACGGTAACGGGAACGGATAGGGCACCATCGCTTAATCTTTGCATGTCGGTTAAATCTTTTTCGTTTGCCGTAACATCATGGCTTGTGTAGCTGATGTTCTTTTCGTCCAGCTTTGCTTTGAGGGTTTTG
>JAQBYK010000079.1 GCA_027622635.1 bacterium | reverse complement strand
TATTGCAACAACGCTCAAAAGTATCAAGTCTAGTGAGAGAGAGATTCCAATGGCTTCCTGATAAGCGGGAAGGTGATATGCGGCATAAATAGAAAAATAAGTTATTGCAATTCCCCCAGATACCAAGTTTCTAGCCCAAACACGGTATTTCTCCTTTCTGGCAATAATTTCACCTCCAACGACTAAGCCAGTACCAGTAACTACACCTATAATTATTCTAGCAAAGTAACTAATTAAGTTATTATCGATAGCATATTTAAGGAAAAAGACAACACCCAGCACTAGGGCTAAAATTCCAATTCTACTGAACCACTTAAACCCTAAGGCTTCCTCAAATTGCTTTTTCGATGGAATTACTATTGAAGGTTCTTGAGAAGGGTCTTCTTCCATTGAATGGTCCTCATTGCTGTTAGCATAAAATGCTTCTTCATTTTGAAACTGCTCTACTGCGCTAACTTCTTTTGATGTCGCATGCGCTTCATTAAGAGCTTCCTCTTTTTGTTCTAACTCTGAAACCCTCCTTATCAAAGATTCCACTTGTTTTTTCAATAATGAAAGGTCTTCATTCATAAATAAATTATATCCTGTTGAATGTATTTTGACAAATTACTCCCACTCAATAGTTCCGGGCGGTTTGTTTGTAACGTCATAAAAAATACCGGAAATTCCAGTCACCGCACCCAAGCGTTTTACCAATTCATTTAGCAAATCAAATGGCATCTCATAGAAATTTGCCGTCATAGCTTCTTCGCTACATACTGGCCGGAGTACTATAGATTCCGTATTTGGGCTACCCACACCGACAGGAATTAGCACGGTGGGGAACTGCCATATGTCTCTATTGATTTTGGCCTCCACAAGGTAATCCATCACGATCCTATCAGCCTGTTGTATAGTCAAAATTCGCTCTTTTGTAAGGTAAGAATCAGCGACAGTCAAATCAGTATAATCACTAGGCTGTAAGCCATAAAGCACCCTGTTGACTTCGGGGAAACGATTAGTCAAGTGGGTAGACAACTTGTCCAGGCCATCCCAGGAAAACTGCTTGCCATAGAGCACAACTGGGTGTTGATAAGTCCGCTCATCCCCTTGGACTCCGACACTTTTGATTGGAAGAACTTTCGCACTGGCATCTCCAACCTCAGCCCTAATCTTATTTTCTAATTCTACAAGATCTGAAGGGTAGTCAGCTGCTTTCGTACACAAGGTTCGTACTGCTAGACCCGGACCGGGAAATGGATGACGCCAAACCATCTTTTCATCCAGATTAAGTCTATCACCAACCATTCTAACTTCATCCTTATATAATTGTTTAAGTGGCTCTATAATTTTACCGGCTTCATCCAATTGCTTGATCCTATCAACCTGGTTGTGGTGAGTCTTAATCGTTTCGGCATGTTTTGTGCCGCCGGTCTCAATAGTGTCCGGATATATAGTGCCTTGCCCTAAAAACCATTCATCAGGATTTAAGTTAAGCTCAGTAGAAACTTTTTCTTGAATATCCAAAAATAAATTTCCAATGATTTTTCGCTTTTCCTCGGGTTCATAGACTCCTTTCAAAGCAGCAAAATATTCTTCACCGCCATCGTAAACATGCAAATTATCTACACCAAGAGCTTTAAGAGAGGTTTCTACCTCGGTGCGCTCATTCAAACGCATAAAACCAATATCCACAAAAAGTCCATAAACTCTATCTCCACCTAAAGCTTTTTCAAGCAACAAAAAGGCAACAGTGCTGTCAACACCACCACTTATCATGAGAAAAACTTTTTTGTCACCAACCTTATCGGTAATCTCCTTAAGAATAGTTTCAATATATCCATCTATACTCCAATCTCTTTTTGCGCGACTCAACTCTATAAAATTCTCTAAAATTAAATTTCCGCAAGGAGTATGAGTAACCTCCGGATGAAATTGAACTGAGTAAATATTTTTTTTGTAATTTGCCATTGCGGCAATTGGACAGTCCTCTGATGATGCAATAGCCTCAAATCCTTCAGGCACAGAAACAACTTGATCAAAGTGACTCATCCACACCTGCTCAGAACTTTGAACACCCTCAAAAATACTTTTTTTCTCAGAAAAATCTATGTTAGCTGCACCGTATTCACGCACCTTTCCTTGTTCAACCGTGGCTCCAAGAGCATTGGCAATCAATTGATGACCATAGCAAATTCCAAGTATGGGAATCCCCAACTCAAAAATACCCGGATCGCACTTAAGACTATCTTTTGCACTTACACTAGCTGGTCCACCGGATAGAATAATTGCCTTGTAACAAATAAGTTCCCGGTCACTAACAGTGCCATCTATAATTTCAGTATAAACACCCAAGCGCCTGATTCTATTTGCTATCAGATGAGCATATTGGCCTCCAAAATCTAAAACTGCGATCTTATCCATAATGATATTTAATTGCGCCGATTATAGCACTCTTTTGGTTTTTCCAGTCACTACCGAAGCGTGTGGCACTTTCAATCTCGATGTACGACACTCCATTTTCCTCACACCATTCTTTGATAGTTCCGGTCTGTCCCATTTTCCTCCAGGATTCTTCAGGGACATATTTATATCCGGTTTTCTCAACAAAATCCAATGTTAGTTTCTGAGCTAAATCATCTCGACTACCCATAATTTCTTTGCCCCTACTATGAAAAGAATAGAGTATTGAAATGCCATGATCCTTTACAAAATTGGCCAGCAACTTTGACTCAGGCTCTGAAAAACCGCTTTCACCACAATAAACTGACACATTTTTATCTCCAAAAAACCAATGATTTTCAGGTTCAAAGCTGGATGTTTTAAAATTGCGATTTAAATCAACTTTATTTGAATTGAATCGGCCATAGCGACCACCGGAAAAATAGTCAGGCGATTCCAGTGCCTCTGCAAGCCCATCCGGATTAAGGCAAGGTAAGACATAAATCTCTACACCTAAAAATCTTTTGCCATGCAGGTAATTAATCAGCTTATACATTAGTTTAATAGTGCCAACTTCATTTCCATGAATTCCTCCCATAAATAAGATTTTAATTTTAGCATCAGCCCCAAACCTGTAAGCAAATATTTCTCGATCCTCATTTGAATAACCAAGGGAAATTTCTGCAAGCCCTTCCGGCAACATCAAATATTTATCAAACTTGTTTTGATAAAGGCCATGGAATCCTCTTACAAAATCACCAACTTTTCCTTTAAGAGTTTTTAGCATTTTTCTTCAACATTTTTTTTGCCTTTTCCATCATTTTTTTCTCTTTCCTGACAGTATCCTCCAGTGGCCGAAGCAGTGGGAAGAGAACAGAGTCTTTCAAGTTTTCTTGACCGGTCAATAATGTGACTAGTCGATCTATACCCATTCCCCAACCGGACATGCAAGGCATCCCATGTTCCATTGCCAAAAGATATTCCTCATTAACCATCATGGCTTCTTCATCCCCCTGGGCTTTTGCTAGGGCTTGTTTTTCAAACCGATCAGCTTGATCAATAGGGTCAACTATTTCACTATACGCATTAATAATCTCCCAAGTATTTACCAATAATTGAAAAGTGTCGCATAGCCGTGGATCTTTGTCGTTTTTTCGAGCAAGTGGTTTAGTGCTCAGAGGATGCTGTATCACAAAAGTAGGCTTGGTCAATTTAGGGCGAGAAACCTTTTTGTATAGAGAATCTACCAAATTTCCATATCCCAGCTTTTCAGCATCTTCAATAGCGATCTTTTTCTTTTTAATCTCTTTTAACAGGTCTTTGGAATTATCATATTTGAGTACATCAATTTCGCAGTCTTTTTTTATCAATTCCGTAAACTTTTTTCTGGGCCAGGGAGTTTTAAAATCCAACACAACATCTTTACCATCTCTGTCCTTAGTAGTTACTTTTGTAGTCCCAAGAAGTTTTTTTAGGACATATTCAAACATTCTCTCAGTAAATTTCATATTATCTTCATAGTCCCAAAATGCAGAATAATGCTCGATCATCGTAAATTCCTGCAGATGACTTGGATCCATACCCTCATTTCTAAAGCAGCGAGCAACCTCAAATGTTTTCTCAAATCCACCCACGATAGCAATTTTTTGCCAGAGTTCACCGGCAGCAATTCGGAGATATACATCAATATCCAAAGCATTGTGATGAGTGGTAAAGGGTTTGGCAGCGGCACCGGATGAAACGTTCTCCAAAACAGGGGTTTCCAGCTCAATGAAACCTTCGGACCAATAAAATTCACGGAGAGTTTTAAGCAAATTGCTCCTAAAAATGAATCGATCATAACTGTCATTACTCATAACAGTATCTAAATAACGCTGTCGATACTTGATTTCCTGATCTTTTACACCATGCCACTTTTCAGGAAGGGGCCGCAGCGCCTTAGAAAGCAAAGTCACTTTATGGACAAGCAAAGTTATTTCACCGTGCCTTGTTTTAAATAATTCCCCCTCAACTCCAACAAAATCCGCAATATCAACTTTATTTAGAAATTTGTAATCGTCCTTCCCCATCAAATCCTGCATGAAACAAATTTGTACCTTACCAAATGAATCGCGCAAATGAGCAAAACTTAACTTCCCATGAGACCTCAAAGTCATAAGTCGTCCGGCCAATTTGAGGAGTTTTTTGGAAGGTTTTTTTAGAATCGCTTCAACTTCTCTTAACTTAGATTTCCCCCCAAGCGCAAGGGCATCGCTACTGGTAGTATCTCGCTCAAATCTGTTCGGATAAGGATTAATGCCCTGTTCACGAAGAACTTTTGTCTTTTGAAGGCGGACACTATATTCGTTGGAATTATCTGTTTGCATGGATGCATTGTAAAGAACGCTTATCAAAATTACTAGGCTGCTGTAGCGTAATCTTCATACTTTCTTTTCTTCTCTATATCCAAAAACTTCATCTGCTCTTTTTTGAAGGTCAATTCGACGTGACCTATTGGACCATTTCGGTGTTTTCTGATGTAAACATCAGTGATTCCTTTTCTTTCCGTATCCTCCTCATAATAGTCTTCACGATAAATCATCATAACAACATCGGCATCTTGCTCAATGGCTCCACTCTCACGAAGATCGGAAAGTTGAGGTACCTTGCTGGGCCTAAGCTCAACGGCTCTTGATAACTGTGACAATGCAACAATAGGAATACTTAAATCTCTTGCCAAAGCTTTGAGTGATCGCGAAATTTCAGAAATTTCTTGCACTCGATTAGACTGAAAACTGTAAGACCCGGAACTCATCAATTGAAGGTAATCTACTATGAGGAGGTCCAGACCATTCTCCATTTTTAATCTTCTGGCCTTAGCTTTTAACTCTGCGATAGAGTTACCAATAGAATCATCTATGAATATTTTCATAGAATTCAATTCATCCATAATGGTGCCAATTTTGCTGAAATCATCATCGGTTAGTTTTCCGGTACGCATTTTCCAAGAATCAACCGAAAGAAGACTGCAAAACATGCGTTCAACTAATTGCTCTTTTGACATTTCCAGAGAAATTATGCCTACAGAATGCCCTTTCTTCGCGACATTTTCGCCAATATTGAGTGCTAAAGCAGTTTTA
>JAQBYK010000078.1 GCA_027622635.1 bacterium | reverse complement strand
ACACACGACTGGACTTAGAGGGAAATTTAACCTATGCTAGCAACCTGGTTTATGACAGATATTTCTCTAGTGTATGGGAAAAGTAGCTTGCAAGAATTGTGATGGAAATTTTGAGGTAGAAGTAAAAGACCTCAAGTTTTACGAAAAAATAAAAGTGCCGCCTCCAACTCATTGCCCAACCTGTAGGCGTCAAAGACGGATTGCACTTCGTAACGAGCGCCATCTCTATAACAGAAAATGTGATCTATGCGAGAAAGATGTCATAGCGGTTTTCCCTCAAAAAACAGACTATACGGTCTATTGTAACGAGTGTTGGTGGAAGGACAGTTGGAATGTGATGGATTACGGGCGTGATTATGATTTTGACAGGTCTTTCTTCGAACAATTCAGTGAATTCGAAAAATCAATTCCGCATGTGGCACTTTTTCAGGAAGGAGATAACAAAAATTGCAAATACATAAATTATGGACTTGGCAACAAATCATGTTACCTGGCTCTCTGCGCATACTGTGAGGATGTTTATTTCAGTCACGGAGGAATCAAATCGAAATCTTGCATGGACTGTACGAAAATAATGACTTGTGAGCTCTGTTATGAGTGCGTTGATTGTAATAATTGCTATAACCTGCTTTTTTCTCGTAATTGCAACAATTGCCATGACAGTTATTTCCTCGAAGATTGCATCGGATCTAGTAATTGTTTTTGTTCCGGTGGACTTAGAAATAAAAAATTTGTCTTTAAAAATGAACAATTATCAGAAGAGAAATATCTCAACAAGATAAAAGACATAAAATTAACAAATCAATCCATAAAAGATTGGAATGAAGCCCTACAAAGGATCTCGCTAAAAGTCCCAAAAAAATTCATGAATGGTATGAGCAATGAAAATGTAGAAGGTGACTATATAGATAACTGCAGAAATTTATATGATTGTTATGATTGCTTAGATAATGTTGAAAATGCATCCTATTCGGATTTTTGCGGTATAAACAGCTATGATTTTTACGATTGTTTGTATTTTGGAATAGGATCACAGCTCTGCTACGAAATAAATGGCGCATCATCTTACAATAACTGCAAATTCATCTATTATGGTAGCAATCTACAGGACTCGGAATATTGCCAGTGCTGTTACAACTGTAATCACATCTTCGGGTGCTTTGGGCTAAACCACAAAAGTTATTGCATATTAAACAAGCCCTACTCTAAGGAAGAATACGAAGCGCTTCTGCCTCGCATAATCAAACACATGAAGTCCACCGGCGAATACGGAGAATTTTTCCCTATATCAATTTCATCAATGCCATATAACGAAACAATTGCTCAGGAGTATTATCCTATGCGAAAGGAAGAAGGCATCGCCAAAGGATATACGTGGAGTGAGCCGGAGAAAAAACAGCACCGGGAGGGAGCAAGAGTATGCAAAGAATGTGACAGTGATTTTATGACAATTTCACAAGAAGAAGCCTTTTATAAGAAATTCAATCTGCCGGTTCCGGAAATATGCCCGGAATGTCGCCACAAAAATCGCTTTAATCAAAGAAATCCAAGAAAACTTTTCGACCGCAAGTGTATGAAATGTGAGCTTCCGCTCAAAACCAGCTACGCGCCTGAGCGACCTGAAATAATTTATTGCGAAAAATGTTATCTGGAATCAATATGAATCATTCTTTGAATACAAAATGCATAAATTGCGATAAATCTTTTGAAGTCACAAGCGAAGATCTACGCTTTTATAAGCGCATGGATGTGCCATCACCAACTCACTGTCCAAATTGCCGCCAACAACGCAGGCTAGCATGGAGAAACGAACGCACACTATACGCGAATAACTGTGATCTTTGTAAAAAGAATCTTGTCTCAAGTGGCATGACCAAAATCCGAAAGATTATAAAGCTCAATCATATCAAATTCCTGGAAGTATAGATGAAGTCCAAGATGAAATCTTAACGGAGATTCTAGCTTGCAATGAATGTGGAAAAAACTACAAAATCCAGGATGCGGAACTTCGCTTTCTAAAAAAACAAGGGTTCCCAATCCCTCGAAAATGTTTCAATTGTCGCCACAAAGATCGCATGAAAAAACGTAATCCGCGAAGGCTTTGGGCAAGACAATGTTTCAAATGTAATGCAAAAATCGAAACAAGCTACGCGCCGGATCGCCGGGAAAAAATCTACTGCGAAAATTGCTATCTGGAGATTAAGAGCTAATCACTTTCGTCCAAACATCTTCTCCAACTCATCCAATGTAAGAGAAATCATAGTTGGTCTTCCATGAGGGCAGGTATAAGGTCTTTTCAGCTTTTCCATTTGTCCAATTAGGGCCTGCATCTCGTCAGGGCGCAAGCTTTGTCCAAACTTAATTGCGCTACGACAGGACATATAGGTGAGAATTTCTTCTGTCCGTCCCTGCATGTTAGAAGGCGTCTTTTCATTTTGAAGGTCATCCAAAACCCCCTTGATAACGGAATCAATATCTTCTCCTGACAAACAATTTGGTACAGCTTGTATAACATAACTATTCCCACCAAATGGCTCAATTTCAAACCCAAGTCCATCAAAGACTTCCTGATTTTCCTGAATCAAAGTGAGCTCATCGGCTGAAAACTCCATTTGTAGCGGTACAAGTAGTGCCTGAACATTTTTATCCTGCTTTTCAAATTGAGTCATCAACTGTTCAAAGCGAACCTTTTCATGAGCAGCATGCTGATCTATCAAAACCAGGCCATCAGCAGACTCTGCTACTATATAAGAATTTGCTACCTGTGAAATCGCCTTCATGCTTGGCTCATCTATGCCGCTAGCTTCTCGATCTTCCATCATATTCTTTGAAAACTCCATGGCATTACCAATTTCAGCCTTATGATTTTTCAAATTATTTCCTTGAGAAAAATCGACATTGCCACTGCTTACACTTTTGGCAGAGAAAAAATCCATCTTGGGTTGTTCCATCTTAGGCAATCTATCACTCATGTAGTTACGGGACTCACTAAATCCTTTTGGCATCAAATTTGCTTTCTCAAGAGCGGAAGAAACACTGCCGTACACAGTTTTGATAAGTGTCTGCTGATCCTCAAAACGGATCTCAATCTTACGTGGATGAACATTTACATCTATTAGACTCGGATCAATCTTTATATTCAAAATAAACACCGGTTTCTTATTTTCCATCAACATGGAATGATAGGCGGCTTTTATTCTATGTGCCAAAAGATGATGTTGGATTGCCCTGCCATTCACAAATATATACTGATGAGATGTAGTACTGCGACTTAGTAGGGGTTTACCAATAAAGCCATCCATATGAAAATCACTTCCGCCATAAAATATCGGAAGCATAGCATCTGCCGTAGTATTACCAAAAACATCGGATACTCGTGAAATAAGGTCGGTAACTCGTGCATAATCTGAGACCACCTTCCCATTATGAATAAGTTTCATGGCAATTTCCGGATGGCCCAATGCGATTGTGTTAAAAAGTGCGGCAATATGGCCAAACTCAGACGCATCTTTCTTCAAATATTTTTGTCTTGCAGGAGTATTAAAGAATAAATCAAAAACCTCCACAGTTGTGCCGGTACTCATGCCAATATCGGATATACTCCTTATGTCACCACCCTCACAATCAATTTGAGATCCACCCAAATCATTTTCAGTCTTACTCTTTATGCTTAGTTTTGAAACAGAAGCAATACTCGCAAGAGCTTCTCCTCTAAAACCCATTGTGGAAATTGACCAAAGATCTTTCTCGTCGGAAATTTTGCTGGTAGCATGCCTCTGCAAAGCCATTTCAAGGTCTTCACGAGACATTCCTTTGCCATTGTCAGTTACTTTAATAAAACTTTTGCCACCATCTTTCACTTCTATCACAATACTATTTGCACCGGCATCAATGGAGTTCTCTATTAATTCTTTTACAACAGAAGCCGGCCGCTCAACTACTTCACCGGCGGCAATCTGATTAACCAAATTTTCAGGTAGAATTTTTATAATGGACATCGGATGGCCATTATACTAAATCCTAATAATAAGTCCACTCGCCACTATCTTCACCTTCATCAGCATTATAGCCGTAGGACTTTTTCAGTGTAATTTTGTTACTGATGAAGTTGTAGTCATAGTAGTATGTGGCAGCATATCCGGCATCTCCAAAGACTCCTGTGATAGGAATAATATTTCCACTTCTCTTTCCAAATTCGGTCATTTGTCCATAGCAACCTTCTCCAACATTGGTAAAGGAGGCCACAGCCAATTTTTTAGTGTCGGTTTCGTACTTAAATGCCTTCCCAACAGCACAATAATCACCGGAAACCAAACCTATAACCAGGTTGTCATTACTGGAATAACACATTTCCTGAACTTCATTGTTATAACCTTGAGCAACAAGATAAGCCACCGAATTAGTGAAGCTACTATACCAGTCTTTCCCTGCATATTTGGACATTTTTCCACAACCATCAAATTCAGTAGTGACAACTCCACCACCCGAAACCAGATAACTTATCTCAACAAGGTCGGTTTTTACAGAACCATCATCAAAGTAAGCGTCAAACTGATATGTGTTGTTTCCGGTCGCGAGGTTTCCCCAATCTGTGCCAGCCCTGTAAACAAAGGTATCATCACCATTTTCATAATCTTTAAGCTGATAAACATCGGTATATGAATCATTTCCACCGCTTGCGGTTACTACAATTTTAGTGGCACTTGGAGAAACATTGCCCTTAAATTCTATTGGTCCGCTTTGGAAAGTTTGAGCATTTGTAGGACTGGTAACTTTGATAGTATTATCACCATAGTAAAGTGTAAGCGTTCTATTAGTGGTTTTTGTACTTCCATCCTCAAAATAAGCCTTAAATTCATAATAATTTTCACCGTAATTGAGGTTATCCCAATCCCGGCTAGCCCCATAACTAAATTCTTCATCCCCGGCCTTAAAGTTTTTTAATTCATAAATATCCGCAGCCGAGGCGATACTCAAATCATCTGCATAAGTCTGAGTAACCACAATTTTTGTTACATTTGGAGAAACCGTGCCTTTAAATTGGACAGGTTCTTTACTGATTGTAATTTTGTTTGAAGGATTATCAACAGTGATCAAATTCTCGCCTTTATAAGTTGACTTTGTATCCTTTACTTCAACCAGTTCCACTTTCTTCACTTCATCCTCTTCCTCTTTATCCACTTTCTTCACCTCTTCTTCAAGCTCTTCCTTATCGACTTCCTCTTCATCAACCTCATCCTCTTCCTCATCAACTTCCTCTTCATCTTCATCAATCGTTTCTTTCCCACTCAGTTTGTCGATTTTCTCTTTTAGGTCATTCAAATCCTCAGTCTCACTTTTGTCAGGTTCAACCCCTGCTTCCTCATCGCTTAGAGGAAGAAATTTACATCCGGACAGCATCAGTATTAAGAATAAACTTAGTAAAATTGTTGTGATCTTTCTCATGATAATTATTTATGAAATAAAACTCCTTGCTATTCAATAACACATCAAAACATAAAAGTTGCGAAATTTTGATAAATCATCGAAAGAAATAAGGGTAAAACTTGAAAGAATACTAGCAGATTTGGAACAAGTATTCTATAAATTTCTCTTCTTCATATCACTCAACCTTTGTAAGGCCTCTAATGGAGTCATTTTATCCAGATCCATAGTCTGTAATTCTTTGGATAAACCGCTGTGGTCTCTGGTTTTTTTATCTTTGAAAAGACCCATCTG
>JAQBYK010000077.1 GCA_027622635.1 bacterium | reverse complement strand
ATTTTGATAATAATAATTATTATCATCATTCTTAGTTTCAAAAGCTGTAATAGCAGAAACAAAATACTGGAATCCGAAACAGAGTTTTTTCAAGCCTTCGTAAACGCAAATACCGATTTTGCCTGTAAAATACACAAAGATGAAACACTTTTACTTCAACCGGAAATAGCAGAAACAACACTTAACGAAATGTACGCAAAATGGTATCTGCCGGTAGATGACGATGCAACGATGATAGACATTCTCAAAAAATACGAAAACAACAAAGAAGCCACAGCATTAATAAGCAAAAACAGTGCCGGCTGCAGAAATGGAGGCGATCCGATATATTATGAAACCGAAGTTAATGAAAATTAATCAAAATAGCAAAACAAGTAATCAGAAATTTTTCGATAAAATATTTTGGATCGGATTAATTCTTGGACTATTATTCACAGTCTTCTTTATATTTAACATTGGTGATGATCCAAACCGATCATTGCCTCTATGGTTAAGTATCATTGCTTCATTCTTGGGAGGTATTCTTCCTCTATTTGCTGGATTCCCATTACTTGTAAATACTTTTGTTTTTGGATTAGATTCAACATCAACATCAGCAGTTACGGTACTCTCAATCATGACTATATTCTTTACAGTAGGGTCGCTAAAGGGCATTCAGTTAACTATCGAGGCATGCAACAAAAGATGGACAAAAATCGTCCTAGGAGTACTGGTTACCATATTGATATTAGGAACAAACACACTATTTTACGCTATTTGGGGTGCATTTCACCTCCAGTAAAAACCTTCTTCACTAAATTCTCTCCGACAAAACAAGGAATCTCACGATAATCTGTAGTATCCATTATCACAATATCAGCCCTTTTCCCTTTCGCGAAAACTCCACGGTCAGACAAATCCAATGCTAGTGCTGCATTAACTGTAACTCCTCTCAAAGCTTCCTCCACGGTTAGTCCCATTTCAAGACAAGCCAAACTCATAGCCAAGAAAATGTTTTTGGAAGGTGCGGAACCGGGATTAAAATCGGTAGAAATAGCCACTCTCACACCGGCATCAATTAAGGCACGTCCATCAGCATACTTATCCTCCCCCGTATAAAGAGGAACAATCGGAAGCAAGACAGCAACAGTACCAGTCTGCGCCAATTTTTTGATATCACCTCTAGACAGACGATCACAATGATCACAACTCACAGCACCAAGTTTTGCCGCCATATTACAAGCACCTAAACGGTTTATCTGCTCACCGTGAATCTTCAATTTAAAACCAAGCTCTTTGGCTTTTTTAAGAAATTTACGCGATTGCCTCAAAGTAAAAGCGCCCTTTTCACAAAAGATATCCACAAAGTCAGCTTCAACCTTGGGTAAGACCTCATTCATCACAAACTTCAAATATTGACGAGGCTTTTGGCCTTTTGGACAAGTATGGGCGCCAAGAAAAGTGGTCAAAACATTGATTGATTGCTTTTTACCGGCCACTCTGGCCACTTCCAATATCTTTACTTCAGTTTCAAGATCCAAACCGTATCCACTTTTAATTTCAACGGTTGTGATGCCATAAGAACGCATATCTTTCAAATGTTTCAATGTATTAGTTAAAAGATGAGCTTTGCTGGCCTTCCTCGTTGCATTAACAGTGCTATGGATTCCTCCACCAGCTTTCAGAATATCCAAATAGGACTTACCATCAGCTCTCAACTTAAACTCATTCGCACGAGATCCGGCAAACACAGCGTGAGTATGACAATCAATCAGCCCCGGCATAACAACTTTTCCCTCAGCATCAATTGTTCTATCGGCTTTTGGAGCTCTCCCCTTTCCAACTTTCACCACTTTCCCATCTTCACAATAAACAAAACCATTTTTAATAATTCCAAGCCCATTGCCTCGCATAGTCAGTAATTGTCCGCAATTTTTTATAAGCAATGATTTTACCATTATTTCAAGTTAGGAATTTTCACTTTCTTCTTCTTTGCAACATCAACCGCAATCTTATACCCGGCATCCGCATGCCTCATTATCCCAAGTCCTGGATCCGCCGTCAAAACTCGCTTTAATTGCTCATCCTTTTCTTTTGTACCTGTAGCCACAATCACCATTCCGGCATGAGTTGAATTACCAATACCAACTCCACCACCATTATGAATGGAAACCCAGTCGGCACCACAAGCAGTGTTAGACAAAGCATTCAACAGTGGCCAATCAGCAATAGCATCCGAGCCATCCTTCATTCCTTCAGTTTCACGATTAGGTGAAGCCACAGAACCACAGTCCAAGTGATCACGACCAATCACTATCGGCCCTTTAACAAGACCTTTTCGCACCATCTCATTGATTTTCAAACCAAATTTCGCACGATCTCCATATCCAAGCCAACAAACTCTTGCAGGAAGACCAATAAATGGCACCTTTTCTTGTGCCAAAGTTATCCAACGTTTCAAAGCCTTATCTTTTGGGAATGTTTTAAGGAGTTCTCGGTCAATCTTCAGAATATCATTCGGATCACCCGAAAGAGCAGCCCACCTAAATGGGCCTTTTCCTTCACAAAAAAGTGGACGAATATAGGCTGGCACAAACCCGGGATACAAGAATTCTCCACTCTTGTCTCGAACTTTCAGCCCACCCTTCTCTGCCTGACCACGCAAATTATTTCCATAATCAAAACAAATAGAACCTTTTTTCTGAAGATCCAAAATCGCTTTAGTATGCTTCACGATAGCTGCCTGCGCACGTTTCTTAAACTCAGCAGGACGAGTAACTTGCAACTTTTTCATCTTTTCAATATCTCCCTCAGGCCAATAACTCATTAAGTCATGGGCAGATGTTTGATCAGTCACAATGTCAGGAATCATACCCTTGCTTACTAATTTTGGTAAAACAGTAGCCGTATTCCCAACTAAGCCAACAGATAAAGGGTTCTTATTTTTGACAGCCTCATTGACCATCGACATAGCTTCATCAAAATCACCGGTTATTTTATCCAAGTAGCCCTCCTTCACTTTTTGAGCAACCCTTTCCTCGATTGATTCAATGATAAGCACAACTCCCTCATTCATGGTAACTGAATGTGGCTGAGCTCCACTCATACCACCAAGACCACCGGTAACAACCCACCGTCCTTTCAGAGTTCCGGCAAAATACTTATCCGCAATCGCAGCAAATGTTTCATAAGTCCCCTGCAAAATACCCTGAGTACCAATATAAATCCACGATCCGGCCGTCATCTGCCCATACATGGTTAATCCAAGCCTATCATATTCATCAAAATTTTCCTGAGTACTCCAGGCCGGCACAATATTGGAATTTGCAATCAAAACCCTAGGAGCATGTTCATAAGTCTTTATGACTCCTATAACCTTACCGGATTGCACCAACATGGTTTCATCAGGCGCAAGACTTTTAAGAGTTTTCACAATCGTATTATATTCACGCCAATTGCGAGCTGCCCTGCCGGTTCCCCCATAAACAATCAACTCATCCGGAATAAGCGCAACCAGCGGATCAAGATTATTCTCAAGCATCCGAAGCGCAGCCTCCGCTTCCCAAGATTTACAGCGCAATTTAGATCCGGTCTTGGCATGAATATCACCATTGGGCTTTTCCTCCAGATAAAGTGACCTCTTCTTCATTTTGACAAAAATATTAAAAGATTTTTCATTCGTCCGCACGGACTCTATTGCAATACACCAACAATCCTTTCCACGGTCTCTATTATCTTCCCACTCTTCATCAACTCCACAACAGTGGCTATATCCATATCCATTCTTCTATCTACCTTCAAATTCCTCACATCTTTGCGAATAACTTTGCGCACAGCTTCCAGTGGCTTACTGGATCTCAAAGGATCAAGGAAATCCAGCCCCTGGGTTGCCGCCATAAACTCAATCGCGATAACATTAGTAACATTCTTTACAATCTCACGAGCCTTCCTTGCTGCAATAGTTCCCATACTGACATGATCCTCCTGACCGGCACATGTGGGGATACTATCAACACTTGCCGGATGACAAAGTATTTTATTTTCAGATACAAGGGCGGCAACAGTATATTGAGCAACCATAAATCCGGAATTAAGACCACTATCCTGCACCAAAAATGGAGGCAAATCCGAATATCTGGAATTGATTAGTCGTGAAACACGTGACTCAGCGATATTTGCAACTTCAGCCAAAGCAATCCCAAGAAAATCCATTACAAAAGCAATTGGTTGGCCATGAAAATTCCCTCCGGACAATATTTCACCGGTTTTGAGAATCACCAAAGGATTATCTGTCACAGAGTTCACTTCGATCTCAAGAACCTTCCGCACATGAGAAAAAGAATCCTTACTGGCTCCATGTACCTGTGGCATACATCGCACAGAATATGCATCCTGCACCTTGCCTGAATCCCTATACTCAGCCAAAATACCACTGCCTTTAATCAGCTTTCGCATATTGGATGCACTATCAATCTGTCCTCTATGCGGCCGCATTTCATGAATTTCTTTTCTCAAAAAAGCATCAACTCCTTTCAAAGCCTCAAGACTCATTGCACCGGAGATGTCGGCCATTTTCACTAATGCCTCTGCATCCAATAAAGCTAAAACTCCAACAGCACACATAACTGCAGTCCCATTAATCAATGCCAATCCTTCCTTTGCTCTAAGCTCAATTGGTTTGAGCCCAAACTTTTTTAAAGCAAGCTTGGCATCTACTAACTTATCATCAATAAAAACTTCGCCCTCTCCAATCAACGGCAAAGACATATGTGCCAAAGGCGCCAAATCTCCGCTAGATCCAACCGATCCCTTGGAAGGAATAGCTGGATGAACACCCTTATTCAAAAAATCCACCAATAATTGTACAAGTTTCAATCTAACTCCGGAATTCCCCTGTATCAAAGTATTTATTCTGATAAGCATTACAGCTCTAACAACTTCTTTAGACAAATAATCCCCTACACCAACAGAATGACTCCGTATCAGATTTGACTGTAGTTTCCTAATATCTTTATTTGAAATCTTCACATCGCAAAGATCCCCAAATCCTGTATTAAGACCATAATAAGTATCCTCCCCCTCCACACAATCTTTAACAATCTTGCGCGATTTCTTTACGTTCGAAATCGCTTTTACAGAAAGCTTTACACGCCGAAAACCTCTTGCAACTTCTTCAATATTCTCTAAAGTTAAATTGTCACCTGTTAATTCAAGAATCTTCATGTTTTAACCCTTAAAAAGCGCTAAAACTCTAACATAATTATGAAAAAAATAATAGAATGTATTCCAAATTTTTCAGAAGGCAAAGATCAGAAAAAAATAGATCAAATATTAAAGGAAATTACAGATACACCTGGTGTATTTTTACTCGATTATGAAAGCGATCCGGCACATAACAGATCCGTAGTCACTTTCGCCGGAGAACCAAAGGCGGTACTTGAAGCTGCATTTAAATCTATAAAAAAAGCTTCCGAGCTTATTGATCTAAACAAACACAAAGGAGAACATCCAAGAATGGGAGCAACAGATGTGTGTCCATTGGTTCCAATCAAAGGAGTTAAAAGTGCCGAGTGCATAGAATATGCGGAAAAACTGGGAGAACGAGTAGGCAAAGAATTAAAAATACCGGTTTATCTGTATGAAGATGCCGCAAAAAAGCCTGAAAGACAAAATCTGGCAGATGTAAGAAGAGGCCAATATGAAGGCATCAAAAAGGAGATCGGCAAAGATCCAAAACGCAAACCTGACTTCGGTCCCACAAAACTTGGCAGCGCTGGCGCAGTGGCCATCGGTGCACGCCCACCACTTGTCGCGTACAACGTCAACCTGGCA
>JAQBYK010000076.1 GCA_027622635.1 bacterium | reverse complement strand
CCAAAAAACAGCAATTCTTGTATACTAATAAAAATAAATAACCTCATAAATTATGTGGAGAACAATAAAAGCATTATTCGCGGGAATAATCGCAGGAACTGCTCTTGGAGTGCTATTTTCACCAAAAAAAGGGAAAGATATAAGGAAAAATATTAGTGATGAAATTGATCAAGGAGGCACAGGACTCAGATCAATTAAAGACACTTTGTTTGGGGTTGGGCATGAAATAAGCGAAACTGATGCGTACAAACAGGTATCCAGCGAAGCAAAAAAAGCACAGAAAAAAGCAGCAAAAGCGGTCAAGTCAAAGATTTCAGCTGAACAAAGAAAACAAGCAGGTGAAGCAATAAGAAAGGCTAAAGCCACAGCTAGGAAAGCAACTAAAAAAGCGAAAACAGTTATAAACAAGGCCAAAAAGAAATTTTCTGAATAATGACTCCAACTATTGGTATCATCGGAGGCAAAGGCCGGATGGGCAAGCTATTTGCAAACTTCTTTAAAGAGAGGGGAGTTAAGGTACTGATATCTGATCGTAAAACGAAACTAAAAAATAGAGATTTGGCAGAAAAATCAGATATCACAATAGTCTCAGTCCCAATTGATAAAACCGAGAGAGTAATTCAAGAGGTGCTTCCATACATAAAAGGCGCAATCATGGATTTAACTTCCTTGAAAGTGGCTGCTGTAAAGGCTATGTTAAAGGGGAAATGCGAAGTCCTGGGCATTCATCCTATGTTTGGTGACACCAATCCTATCCCAGGTCAGACAATTATCCTTTGTCCAACCAAAAAGTCCGGCACTATGTCAAAATGGATGGAAACTTTTCTCACTGAGA
The DNA here is from genome assembly GCA_027622635.1 of bacterium. Taxonomy (GTDB): domain Bacteria; phylum Patescibacteriota; class Gracilibacteria; order UBA1369; family LOWO2-01-FULL-3; genus JAQBYK01. Next base: position 4,983 of record JAQBYK010000076.1, on the reverse strand, counting down.
ATAAGGTTAAAATTCACAAGATGACGCCAAAGCAACACGATAAGATAATGACAACAGCTCAGGGGTTGATTCATTTTGCGGATATAACATTTGCGGACGCACTGCGTCGGAACAATATCCCTATAAAACAACTGCTTGAATACACCGGCAAAGCTTCGGAACTCAAAGTACAATTGGCTGCCCGCCTAATTGCTCAAGATCCGGGGTTATATGGAAATATTCAAATCCAAAATCCACAGTCCATAAAAACATTGAAGCTATACAAGAAGTCGGTTGACGATCTGATTGAAATTGTAGAGAAAAAAGATATCAAATCATTTAAGAAGTACTTTATTCAGAATAAAAAGTTCCTCGGCAATTACACAAAAGAGGCATACAAAGACAGTTCATATCTAATTGATAAATTGATGGCTCTTCATAAAAAGACACCAAAAAAGTATCAAGAAAAACCAGGCAAAGGTCATATTGCAGTACTTGGGCCGGCAAACACCTTCTCCGATTTAGCGGCCACAAGATATTTGCAAGGAAGACATCTGGAAAAATACTACACAAAAGATATCGATGAAGTTTTTGAATTAGTTTCAAGCGGAACGGTAAGTGAGGGGATAGTACCAATTGAAAACAAACTTCACGGTACGGTAAGAGAAGCACTGGATGGCCTTTTCTCAAATGATGTACACATCGCACAAACGATTAATATTGAAATACACCACTGCCTGATCTGCTTAAGAAATGCAAAGAAATCCGACATAAAGCGCATTCGTTCTCATTCTCAAGCACTCCATCAATGCAGTAAATACCTGGATAAGTATTATCCAAAAGCAGCAAAACAAGCCTTTCCTTCAACTGTTTACGCCATTGACAGGGTACTCACAACAAATGATAAAACTACTGCAGTGATCGCACCATACATTGCAGCGGATGATCCAAATCTGAGAATAATAGACAAGAATATTGAGGACGAAGAAGGCAACAGCACAACCTTCATTGTAATAAGAAGGGGGAAAACGAAAAACAGCGGCCCAAAGACGTCCATAGCTTTTCATTTTAGCGCAGACGCACCGGGAAGTCTCTTCTCAGTTTTCCAGGATTTCAAAAATGCCAGGATTAACATGACCAAAATAGAATCCCGCCCAACCAAATCTCACTTTGGCGACTATATTTTCTATCTGGACTTTGAAGGTGAGCTGAATGATCCAAAAGTAAAAAAACTTCTAAAAGGAGTAGAGAAAAAAGTGGCAAAACTTAAAATTTTGGGGAGCTACTAGAGTTGCAAGCATTTTATAAATTATTAATAAAAATTTAATCTTTGTTTGCTATACCATTATTGCAGTGAGTTAAAATTTTATGGAAAAGAATAATCCGGCAAAAAAAGGCCATCCAATATCTAGCGAGATTATTGAAAATGCTATTTTATTTATTCGAGGGCAAAAAGTTTTACTAGACGATAATTTAGCTGAATTGTACTGTGTGGAAACCAAAAGACTATTGGAATCAATGAAGCGAAATATAGAACGATTTCCGGAGGATTTCGTATTCCAACTTACTAAGGAAGAGTGGAATTCTTTGAGGTCGCAATTTGCGACCTCAAAGAAAGGACGAGGTGGACGACGTTACATGCCCTTTGTTTTTACTGAACAGGGAGTAGCAATGCTTTCTAGCATACTTAGAAGTAAACGTGCAGTTTCCGTGAACATCGAAATTATGCGTGCATTTGTTCATTTACGTCGAATTCTCTCTATTCATAAGGATCTAGAAGCTAAACTCACTCGCTTAGAAAAGAGACATGATGCTCAGTTCAAAGTCGTTTTCGATGTTATTCACAAACTGATTATGCCACCAGATCCAAAACATCCACCAATTGGTTTTAAATTGGAAGATATTGACGACCAAGCTGGTTGAGTCCCAAGAATCCTAACTAACAACGCCTTTATAGCACTCCTCACAATAAATCTTCTCCTCTCTTTCCGGAGCATAGGTCGTCTTAATAGAAACTGAACACTTACCACACTTTCTATCCCACAAGAAACGGGGATTCCTGGAGTTAAACCGATCACGATACCGACAATCAGGGCATTTTCGCGGCACCGCAATATTCTGCCGCTTATAAAACGAAAGTTCCTTCGGCATTATTTTATAATTCTTTCTGCAATCAATACACGCTAAAAGTTCGTCACAAATAGAACTATCAGTCTCCTGTACATCATCGGGAATCTCAAAAGTTTGAGCTAAATACTCACGCTTATCTGGATCCTTCCAACGATATCCTGCTGCCAAAGCCGCAGACTTTTCCAAAGGGTAATAATAATTAGCAGCTGTCTCATTGTAAGCGTAGGGTGAAACCGAAACAGGGAAGAATTCTCCCCACTCGCCGGTTTTACGCATATGCTCAATGATCCTTGCTCGCAATTTCTCATATTCCTCAGGACTATACTGCTTATTAAAAATACAATATTTTTGAGTTTTTAATCCGGCACACCCGAAAAGATTGTGAGAATAAAAACAACAATCGCTATAGAAAACATCACTACTATCTGAAACAAAGGTATTAAAGGCACAGTGATTTACCGCTTCCACACCAAGACCCTCAAGCACAAGCTCGCCGTGTCCAAGTCCATAAACATCATAACAATCGCGACTTTGAAAAATCCATGTACAGTATGCACAATCCTGTAGTTCAAAAGAGTCATAACATTCATGTGCGCGCTGGCAATTAATAAGATAATTCCCGTCGCTGTCATCGCAATTTAGGTTTCGATTGGCCCGATGTGGCAGTCCTTGTGTAAATCGATCAAAAAATCGTTTGGCATTCAAGAATTTACTATACTTGTTCAGTTCCAGGCTCTTCAATTTCTCGAAATAGCCCTCCTTATCATAGGCCTCATTCATAATGAAATATTCCTTATTTCGCAGCCCATAACAACCGGTACAATTCTTGCAACCTATACAATCATAACAATAAAGCAAATCATTGGAGTTCTGACAACTTTGAGATCCGATACAACCGTACAATTTATTGCTGTCGATGCAGTCATAACACAGCTCCCCATAGTGCATATAGCTACAATCGAAACAATCACTGCAATCGTTAATATGGCTTATGTACATGCAGTCTTCGCACTTCTCCAACACTACGCAAAGGTAGCAATTTTTATTGTCATAAGCCTGTTGGCAAAATTCGCTGTTGGTTGGATTTACATTGAAAAGTCCAATCCTCGGAACCTTCAAAAGTAACTCCTGAAATTGCTCAAAAAATGGCCTCTCGAAGTCAAAATCCTGACCAAACTTTAGAGCATCATGCTTGTCACTCCACCATTCCTCGGCGCTGTAAACCGGATGCTTTGCGTCTTCATTGTAAATAGAAATAATAGACTTATCAGATAAGCTACTTTTCCTTTTGTAGAATGTTCTCTCGTTGCGAAAACAAAGCCTTTTCTGAAAGCGACAATCGGGACACAGAGTCGGCTCCGGAGCATCAAATTTTTTATAAAACACACGATCCTTGTCGCGAACCTCAAAAGACTTCTGACAATTTTTACAATTAGTCATGAGAAATATTGATAAATAAGCCTAAAAAGCATAATTACACCAATCAAGATTACACCTTTTTTGATAAAACTATCTCCTCTCTTGACAGCTAAGTGAGAACCAAGAAATGCCCCAAAAAAACTGGAAATAAATATTGTAAATAACCATGTTGAATTTGCTGTAGATGCTGAAACAAGAATACCTGTGGATATAAGTGTTTCAGGTATTGCCGCAACTAACTCAGTACTTCTCGCATCCACAAAATTCTTTTCAAAAAAATGCACTACAACCAACAATGCGAAAGTAGCACCTGCCATAGCAAGAGCACCACTCCAAACACCAACTAAAAGCAGTACCAAGAAACCAACCCATTTTTTTACTTTTGAATTACTCTTTTTCCCAACGAAAGGACGAGCGGGCTTTACTAAAAAAATCATTCCGATTAAAACTCCAACAAAAATCATAGGCCTAAGCGATTCTTCCGATAAACCGACAACGATACTAGCTCCCAAATAGGATCCTGCTGCAAGAAATGGAATGATTTTGATGGCCAACTTCCAGTCAATTACTTTTGCTTTATAGAAATTCCTTAGGGCTCCCAAAACAACTCCAACGTCCGACATACGATTCATTGCCAGGACATTTACCGGCGGAATACCAAATGATAACAAGGTAGGTACTGCGAAAACTCCCGCACCTCCGGAAATGGAGGTGATCAGGCCCATTGCAAATCCCAAAACCGACAACAAGGATATCTCTAACATACCATGATGCTAGCATGTATTTAAAAATTTTCAAATGTACAAATGATGCGGCAATATGCAGTGAATCAAGCCATTTATCCATGTTGACAAACACAGCATTCACACCTAACATACTCTCCTTTAAACAAAGCTATGGGCCTAGACGACTTAGATTTTGACGAGATTGACTTTGACTGCGCAGGAGTACTCAGCGCAGATGCTAACCCTTTGCTCGATGACTTCTCCGGATACATAGAATTAAATCCGGCATTTGAGCCATGGAGAATGGATGATCCTGGAACAAGGGATCAGAGAGTGGTCGATGATTGGTGCGCTATTTTCTACAGAAACATAAAGGAGCAAATACCAAATGAGGAAAGAGAAGTCGAAAGACAGCTGGAAATATTTCGCATAGCTATCAGGGCAAAAATTGATCAACTCATTGGGAACCATGTATGGGCAGAGCGTGGAGGTACAACAGAACAACAATTTAGAGAGGTTCCACGTACATTCCCAAAGACAGTACAAGAGGTGTTAACTCACCCAACAGAGCGAATGGTTTTTCAGAGAGAAGAATTGATGTCAAAGGAAGATTTACAGGCTGCAATCTCAAGTGTGATCATTGATCCGCGACGTATTACAAACACACTTCTGACTAATCTCGGACTCGAGGAATTTATACCACCAAAGCGAACAAAAAGAGAGAAACAGG
>JAQBYK010000075.1 GCA_027622635.1 bacterium | reverse complement strand
TTAGATGAAAAGCCTTTCTCAAAACTTATATTTAAACCACAAATTCATGAGCGGGGTATAAGAGGCTTTATAATAAGACAAAAAAGAAATAACAAAACAGAAGAATGGAAAGATGAAGAATCGTTAAAACTCAAGGACCTTTCCGCTGTTGACGGTGTGAATTTTGAAATACCATCAGAAGGAGTAAAAAACTTATTTCTTGGGATAAAACAACTTGGCGCTATTTTACACCAGAGGGGTGTTGAGTATGGTGAAAATCATTACACTGTTGTAGACCCTAATTCAGTAATTATTACTGATGAAAATAAAGCTCAGTATATAAGTAAAATACTTGAAGCAGGGTATGGAGAAGAAACATGGAAAAGTATAGTTGATTTAAATCCCAATTTAGCAACACAACTTTCTTATGCAAGAATTCAAATTGAAAGGAAGAAAGTTCTAGATGAACTTGAGAAAAGATTAAAAAAGGATTATTCAGAAGTAAAAGGAAATGATTCTTGGCAAAATTGGATTTCAAAAAATAATTGGCTTTTTGGTGTGAACTATAAAGAACCAATCGAAAAGGTAAAGATTAACTTATCAGGAATTATGCCAGATTATTTATATCCTACAATTGATGGATTTGTCGATGTCTTAGAAATAAAACTTCCAAATGATGATGTCTTAGTAGAAGACTCGAGTCATAAAGGTTCTTGGAGATGGACACCTGAAACAAATAGCGCAATAGGGCAAGTTATAAATTATTTAACAGAAATTGATAGATTAAGATTTGAAAATGAAAATAAAGTGCAACTTGAAGTTGGGAAAAAAAATTTATTTTTAAAACCTCGGGCATTTATCCTTATTGGGAACAGTGAAGAGTGGAATAATCCGAAAAAAGAGGCATTGAGAAAATTGAATTATTATTTGCACAATATTGAAGTTATCACATATATAGACTTGTTGGGCAGAGGAAAGAATTTTATTAATAGTCATAGTTTCTTCATTCAAAAATTATGACCAAATATTAAGATAAATCGAAAAACTGATCTCTGAACTCTGCTCGAATAGAGTTGAGTATGAAACAACCCACGCGCTTACGGTCGGGGATTTGAAAGCCCTGCTAAAGTAACAATAGAGAGTGGTTACCCGTAGAGTACATGTTTAAGTAATCTGTATCCTACAGGGCGAAATTCACGATAACTCTAACGCCGTGGAGCATCGAGGAAAGCTATAAAGTCGATTTTTGTTATTGTCATTAGCTTCAATTATATCTGAAGTTTGCTTTGTTCTAGTTCCCCTCCCCCCTCCCCCCATTCTATGAGCCTCAAATCATCCTTTCAAACCTTAAACCGGAATCACGTATTCGCACCAATAATGACGTTGAGGGTACGTGATCATCACCACTTGACAGCACTTGTTTTTTTCTCTATTCTGAAACTATATTATAAATTTCCTTACATAACTATGTTTAGAAATAAAAAAGGTTTCACTCTTATAGAGCTCTTAGTGGTAATCGGAATACTCGCTGTTCTGCTTGCTATTACGTTGATTGCAGTTAATCCAGGAGAAAATCTGGAAGATGCAGATGATATTAAGCGCAGAAGCGATGTTAATTCAATTTTAAATGGAGTCAATCAATATATGGTTGACAATAGTGGTGCACTTCCCGGTGGCATAACGGGCACTCAGACTGCTATTGCAAGTACTGGAATTGATCTTTGTTCAGATGTTGTCCCCACCTATATTGCCGGACTCCCTCAAGATCCAGACAGCAATAATGGAGCAGACATAACAAGCTGCGTAGGAGCCTATGACACAGGTTATGAGATTTCAGCAACTGCTGGACGCGTAACAGTCGTTGCACCTGATGCAAACGAAGGAACTATCACTGTCACTCGCTAACATGAATCTAACCATCCACCCCGCAGCAAGCGGGGTGGATTTTTTTATGCTATACTTTTATTGATGAAAAAGAATATTCTTCTGGTAGAAGATGATGTATTTCTTCAACAACTCTATCTTGATCTTCTTACTCAAGAAGGATATACTATTACTGTTTCTGGGGAAGGAAATGACGCAAAAGAAAAAATAGTAAGGGGAACGTGGGACTTAGTTCTTCTCGATGTGATGCTTCCCGGAAAGGACGGGTTTACCATTCTTGATGAAGTAATCAAAAAAATGAAAAAGGTCTCCTTCCCTATCATATTCCTTACCAATCTTAATGGAAGTCAAGAAGATAAAAGGGAGTTAGAAAAAGCAGATAATTACTGGATAAAAAGTGATATGTCACCTCCAGAATTTATCAAAAAAGTATCGGCAATCTTCACGTCTTCATAAGGAAAACCTTGTATAATAAATCGTATGGATGTATTCGTATTTGATGAGTTTATTCAACAAATTCTTTTTATTGGATTGGTGATTTTAGCTGCAATTGTAGCTGCATTTCTTACCATGGGGCTTGCATATTTGCTTATTGTGTATGTACGACTTAAAAGGCGAGAACAGATGGTATATGAAATGATCACTTTAGAAATACTTCTTCCCAAAGAAAATGAGATAAAAATAGATGCAGCTGAGCAAATGTTTGCATCCTTTAATTCGCTTAAACGCAATGGCACTTTTGATTTTCTCAAAGTTGAAGATGCGCTTGCCTTTGAAATTGTAGGTACAAAATCAAAAATTAAATTCTATATTTCATCCCCCACTAAAATAGTCGACTTGATTGAAAAAACAATTTACGGCTATTACCCTACTGCAGATATTCGAAAAGTAGAAGAGCCCAATATTTTTTCAAAAAATGGAAGTGTTGCATTTGAAGCATTTAAACTTGCTAAAGATCCTCATATGCCGCTTAAAACCTATAAAGAAATTCCATCTGATTCCATTGCAGCTATCACCTCTGCCCTATCAAAAATGGGTGATGATGAGGGAGCAATAATTCAGATTCTCATTCGTGCTTCTGATTCAAAATGGAAGGCGGCGGGAAAATCATTTGTTTCCTCGACAAAAAAGAAAGAGGCTGACCCCAATGAGGCCACCTTTGAAACGAGCCAGAAAGTGCTTGAGCAAATATCTGAAAAAACAAGCAAGCCCGGATTTGATACCCTTATAAAAGTAGTTGTTTCATCTCCCAACAAAGACATGGCAGAGGCACATTTGCGCAATATTAAAAATGCCTTTCATCAATTTGATTCAGAACAAAACTCTCTCACGAGTCCTAAGATCTGGTTTAAAGCAGGATTTATGATGAATTTTATTTATAAATTCTTCCCTGCCTTTGAAATGCCAGGAACCAAACTGACATCGATATTTTCTTCTGAAGAACTGGCGTCATTGTTTCATTTCCCCAACAAAACGGTAGAAACCCCTCATATTGAATGGCTCAAAGCAAAATCAGCTCCAGTATCTGCAGAAGTTCCTACTGAAGGGGGAACCCTTATGGGAACTGGCTACTACCGTGGGGTAAAACGTCCAATCCATATCAACGTAAAAGACCGTATGCGACATGTGTATATCATCGGAAAAACAGGTGTAGGAAAATCTGAACTACTGAAAGAAATGATCAAGCAAGATATTGAAGCAGGACGAGGCGTATGTGTGATCGACCCCCATGGCGATCTTATAGAAGATACGCTTCGATATATCCCTCCAGAGCGGGCAGAAGACGTGATTTTATTTGATCCTTCAGAAACTCAGCGACCCATGGGATTGAATTTGCTCGAGGCAGATACTGAAGAACAGAAACATTTTATCACAAGCTCGATCATAAACCTCATGTATAAGCTCTACGATCCCCAGCGCACGGGTATCATTGGCCCTCGATTTGAACATGCGGTTCGAAATGCCATGCTTACTATTATGTCTGAACCAGGCATGACATTTATTGAAATCGTTCGTATTATGACTGATCAGAAATTTGTGCAAGAACTTCTTCCTAAAGTGCAAGACCCTATTGTTCGCCGGTATTGGACTGATCAAATAGCACAAACGTCTGACTTTCATAAATCAGAAGTGCTTGATTACATTGTTTCTAAATTTGGCCGCTTTGTAACCAATAAAATGATGCGCAATATCATCGGACAATCAAAGTCATCTTTTGATTTCCGTGAAGTGATGGATACTGGGAAAATTCTGTTAATTAACTTATCAAAAGGAAAACTAGGTGAAGAAAACTCAACATTCCTCGGACTTCTTGTTATTCCAAAAATTCTTGCCGCCGCGATGAGTCGAGTAGATACACCTGAAGAAGAACGGAGAGATTTCTTTTTATATGTAGACGAATTTCAAAATTTTGCCACTCCAGACTTTGCGGTCATTTTATCTGAAGCGCGAAAATATCATTTGAGTCTTACGGTGGCAAATCAATTCATAGGTCAGATGGATGAAGAAGTAAAAAATGCCATTTTTGGTAATGTTGGGACACAAGTAGCATTTCGTCTGGGTGTAACAGATGCGGCATATATGCAAAGAGAGTTCCAGCCACGATTTGCCGAATCTGACCTTATCAATATCGAGCGCTTCCATGCGTATATGAAAACAATTGTAAACAATGAACCAGTCGATCCTTTTTCAGTAGATATGACTAAAGATATGAGTCAACTTAAAGCAGCGCGTAATGAAAAGATTGCACAAGCCATCATACAGCTTTCAATCCTCAAATATGGGAGACCTATTGAGCTTGTTGAAGCAGAGATAAATCAGCGTGCCAGATTATAATATTCTGTTCTCTCTATACCTATGCTTATCACCTATCCGGCCAAACTTATCAAAAAGACTCAATTAAACGAACATGTATATTATCTTAGCTGCACCCTTCCCGATGATGAAAATTGGACTTATGTTGCCGGGCAATACATGATATTTCATGTGCCATCAGAAGATCCCATGAAGCCAGTTCGTCGACTCTACTCTATAGCTTCGGCACCAGTCAATAAAACTTCACTCGATTTTATCATTGAACTCGTTCCCAATGGAATGGGAAGCAACTATATTGAAAACCTTGTGTATGGAGATGTGGTAACACTCCAAGGTCCAGCGGGACTTTTTACCTATAAACCATCAGTGCGTGATCCCATATTTCTTGCAACAGGTACCGGTATAGCCCCCATGTATTCTATAATCACCGACCTGCTTGCAACAAAATCTGAAAAACAATTACAGCTCTTCTGGGGAATGAAATATGCAAAAGAACTCTACTTAGTAGATGGTTTTGAAACTCTTGCAAAAGAGCATGATAATTTTACATTTACGCTCTGTTTGTCTCAAGAAGAAGCAGTCAACGACGCACGATGTATCAAGGGACGAATAACACATGGACTTAATAATCTATTATCCAATTTCCATTCTCCAGCCTCAAACTTTGATTACTATCTGTGCGGTGGTAAAGAGATGGTTGAATCGGTGCGATTGTTTTTATCAGAAAATAATGTACCAAAAGAGCAAGTATACTTCGAAAAATTTACTTAAAATGTAGTGACAACAAAATCTGCAGTAACTTGAGGTAATGATTGAAACACTTTAACAATCTTCGATGGACCAGATAGGGAATATGCTTCAGATTGGATCCACTTACCCTGACGTGGGAACGATGCACTTCCCTGAATAACCATTCTCGTAGTTGCAAACAGAGATCGCATAAATAATACTTCATATCCACTAAATCCAGAGATAGTTGCTTGATAATTATAGGTTACATTGTCAATTGTTTCTGGTATTGCGCTTGCAGATACATGTCCCGTCCCTCCTATTCGAAACGTTCCTTGACCGCATGGCTCAATTATCTCTCTCTTCACTTCATTTGGATTTGCACCAGTAAGATACGTTACCTCAATGGCTGGAGTAGTTCGACCCCCTAGATCAGATCCACAAACACCACCAGCTTCTGAACCGAAAAGTACCGTTAACGTTCCAGTATAATTACCAGGGTAATTTGGATATTCTTTTAGATAAAAAGTGAGCTGCTCATCTTTTGATA
>JAQBYK010000074.1 GCA_027622635.1 bacterium | reverse complement strand
AGCTAAGCTTAATTCAATCACCTCGGCACCTGCCCCCTCTAATTTCTTCACAGAACCCCTTACAGCAGCTACAACTTCATCACTAACGCCTTCTCCAAAATATTCCTTTGGCAAACCTATTTTCAGTCCTTTAACATCACCTCCTAAGAATTTAGAATAATCAGGAACCTCAATATCAGGAGTAGTCAAATCACGTCTATCTCGTCCTGCAATAGCCTGCAATACAGTGGCTATATCCTCTACATTCTTCGCAATAGGGCCAATTGTATCCCAAGAAGAAGCAAAAGCCGTAACTCCTGAGCGACTAACACGACCATAGGTCACCTTTAATCCATAAGTCCCACAAAAGGAGGCCGGCTGACGAATAGACCCTCCGGTATCAGTCCCTAAACTATACATACACATATCCGCGGCCACAGCTGCAGCACTTCCTCCCGATGATCCACCGGCAACACACTCAAAATCATGGGGATTCCTGGTAACTCCAAAACAGGAATGCTCTGTAGAAGCACCACAAGCAAATTCATCCAAATTTGTCTTACCAAGCATTACCATACCATTTTCTCGCAACCGCTCAACAACTGTTGCATCATATGGTGGCACAAATTCTCTTAGAATCGGCGAACAACAAGTGGACTTAACACCTTTAGTATTAATAATATCCTTCATTCCCATAGGAATTCCCGCCAAAACAGGCAAAACATCACCTTGTGCAAGCCTTTTATCAACAATCCGGGCAGCTTCATAAGCACCATCCTCGTCAACAAAAACAAAAGCGGAAATATCCCCATCCTTATCTCCAATTGCAGTCATACAAGCATCAACCAAGTCCTTACTGGAGAATTTCTTTTCACGAAGACCTTTCGCAGCTTCACTTATTGTCATTTCATTCAATGCAGCCATTTATATTGAGCGTTTTACCCTAATATGCTTACTATCAATTGGAAGTTCACTACAATTAAGAAGTTCCTCTCTCGAACTCTGAGAAGGAATTACCTCGTCTTCCTCGAAAACATTTTCAAGACCGGTTACCTGACTTGTTTCTGATACATTTTCTGTATCCACTTCTTCCAAAATCTTAATATACCCCAAAACCTTTGAAAGTTGCCCCGCAAATTTTTTTGCCTCTTCATCGGTAATTTTAATACGCGCTAATTTTGCGACATGTCTAACTTCTTTCTCGTCAAGCATAAAATATGGTCAAAAAACAGCAGTAGTATATAATCACTCAGAAATGAAAACAATCCAAAACATAAAAAAGGTTGCTCTTATTTTCTTCATAATAACAGGCCTTGCTCACCTAGGTTCAAGTGTATTGATATCCAACGAAATTTGGCTAAAAAATGCCTTCATCCTCAACAAAACGATGGATATTCCTTTTATAATTACCGGATTAATTTATGCACTCGCATCGCTACGCCTAACTCTTACAAATCCGGAGAAAAAACACAAAATTCTGGACATTATCCTTATTTGTGTAATTATATTGGTCCTAATAGGTCTGATTCTCATAAATCTACTAGTACCTGATCTTAAAAATGCTTAATAGTAAGAAAAAAATAGTTGTAATGGTTTTTGGAACATTCGATTACCTTCACGCGGGCCATGAAAATCTTTTCAAACAAGCAAGAGAGCTTGGGGATCACATCGTAACAATTATTGCCAGAGATCATACTGTAAAAACTATCAAAGGAGATTTACCTGATCATAATGAGAAGGAAAGACTGAAGAATGTGAAAGAAACCGGTTGGAGTGATCACTCAGTCCTGGGAAACAGTAAGGACAAAATGCGAGTAATACGCGATTACAGACCTGATGTAATAGCTCTTGGATACGATCAATACGCATTCACCTACGGTCTCAAAAAAATGCTCATCGATCTTGGCCTGGACGCTAAAATAGAACGTTTAAAACCTTATCGTCCTGACATGTACAAATCATCAATTCTAAAAGAGCAAATAAGGAATAGCAATAAAATATCTGCACTCCCTTTAATAGCCTAAAATGTCAAAACAAACCTCATCCGGAATTTTGTTTGAAAGAAGCCTAAAATTAGGACTTTTAAATATCTGGCGAAACAAAGTTTTATCAATAGCAACAATATTTGTTATAGCTACAATTATTTTCATATTTAATATAATTCTTGCTGTTAATTTCATAGCGCAAGACGCATTAATCAACCTAAACAAAAAAATCGACGTCACAATCTATCTAAAAGAAAGTACCAATTACGAACAAGCACAGGAATTAAGCCAAGAAATAGCAAAATTAGAAGGTGTTAGCAATATTGCTTACACAAGCAAAGAAGATGCACTTGCAAAACTAAAAAAAACAAATCCAAATCTATCACTGGTATTTGAAAAATACTCGGACATCGACAATCCACTACCTGCCAGTCTAAATGTTACAACAATACATCCCAAATTTCATCAGGCAATTGCGGATTTTCTGGCAACAGATCGATATCAAATTTATCTTTCAAACGTAATAACAAACAACAACGAAGAAAATTCAATAATCTCCAGCGTCTCAAAAAACCTACTTGAACTCACAAATTTCACTCAACAATTAGTATTTTGGCTCATAATGACTTTTGTAATCGGAGGAGTTTTGATTATCCTAAATGCTCTTCAGCTAACAATATTTACACGCAAAAAAGAGATAAGCGTTATGAAATTGGTTGGAGCTTCACACTGGTTTATAAGATCACCATTCATTATTGAAAGTATAATTTATGGCATACTCTCAGTCGCAATAAGCTTTCTAATGCTATATATTCTGGCGCAAAACATTTCAATCCAAGAAACCAACCTCTGGAATTACTATACAGACATAAATTTCAAATTAGTTTTCATAATTGAACTGGGAGCAACAATACTTCTCAGCATCTTTAGTTCAATCGTAGCAATTCACGAGTACCTACAAAAAGACTTATTATGAAAAGTCAAAACAGTACTTGTATCATAATCGGACACACAAATCTCGGAGAATCAGACAAAATCATTCACATCTACAGTGAAGAATTTGGCAAGTTGAGAGTAATAGCAAAAGGCGCACGAAAAATTACAAGTAAATTCACAGGCCATCTGGAAACCTTAAATATCTGTGATGTATCCCTTTATTTTGGTCCCAGAAATATAATTTTAAGCGAGGTCATAACAATAAAAAGCTTCAAAAAACTTAGAGAAGATTTAGAAAAACTAAAATGCGCACTTGTAATATCAGAAGTCATCAATCAACTCATTTATGAAAACCAAAAAATAGAAAATCTAATCCAATTTGCAAAAGAAAATCTTGAAAAAATATGCGAAAGCAATAGGCCTCAACTCATCACACAAAGCTTTATAATCAAAATATTAGACATAATTGGATTAATCCCGGATTTTAAAAACATAGACAGTTCTCTCGAAGAGAAATACCTCAAATTCCTTCATTACATACAAACAAAAACCATCAACGAAATAGAAAAAATATCACTAAGCCTACAAGAAGAAACAAAAATACAAGAAATAATAAAGGATATAATTGAATACCAAATAGATAAACCACTAAAATCCCTCTCTATTTAAATTTATCATCACGAGAAACCTTGATAACACCATTGATATCCTCAATTTTGTTAAGAAGTTCATCAAATTTGTCTAAATCATGCAAATCAAGTAAAAAACAATCTTCATAAATCCCTGAATCTGCCTGTTTGATGATTACATCCAAAATATTAATACCCATCGCTGTTATAACAGAAGTAATGTCGTGTATTAAACCTACACGAGAAAAACAAGTAACCTTAATACCAACATTCAAATGGCCATCCTCAAATTTCTGTCCTTTCCAGTGAACACCAATAAATCTCTCTTTGTCCAAAGAATCGATCAAAGAACAATTAAATTTATGAATAGTAATACTATTTCCACGAGTGACATATCCAGTTATGACATCTCTTGTCTTAGGTTTACAGCAGGAAGCAATTTTTATTGGCAAGTTCTCTTCATCACCAACAATCACCTGTTGCTCTAAAGAAAGTGCTTTCTTATTGACTCTTGCAAGACCGGGCTCGGCCTTTGAGCTTATTTTTTTAGTTGCCAAATTTTTCTCATAAGGATAGACCTTGCGAACAACATCGCTAGCCAATTTAGCTCCTTTACCAACTTCTTCTACCAAACTTTCCCGTTGAACAGTGCTCAATTTTTGACCGGTATAATTCCGCAAGATAGAATACTTTTGATCCAACAAAGGCTTATTTAAACGCTCAAGTTGAGTATTGAGAAGTCTTCGTCCTTCTCTCAAATTATTGTCTTTATTTAAACCGCTAAAATAAGTCTTGATTTTATGCCGAGCAAAGCCACTTTTCACGAGCGACAACCATCTGAGTTTAGGAGCAGCGTCTTTGCGGGTTATTATTTCAACTACATCACCATTTTTAAGCTCATAATCTAATGAAACAAGAACTTGATTAACCTTAGCCATCACGCATCTATTTCCAACGTCGGTATGAACTGCATAGGCAAAATCAATAGGGATAGATCCTACAGTCAAATCCTTGACTTCACCCCTGGGTGTTAACACAAAGATCCTATCCTTGAAAACATCAATTTCAACCTCTTTCATAGCATCAGATCCTACTCCAAAGAATTCGTGAATCCTCTCAAGCCCCCTAATCCATTCAGACTGAGAATCAATCGAATTATCATGCTTATACACCCAATGAGAAGAAATACCATATTCTCCCTCACGGTGCATAGCATCATCTCTTATCTGAATCTCCACAGGTTGATCCATGTCCTTTGGCGCAAGCCCCAACACAACAGTATGCAAACTCCTATAGCCATTTGGCTTTGGAACAGCAACATAGTCCTTAAATCTGCTTGAAAGAGGCTTCCATTCACTATGAATAAGTCCCAAAACAGAATACAAGTGATCAATTTGGTCGTTAGTTGGTAAAATAACCCTAATAGCAAAAAGATCATACAATTCAGAAACATGAGATAACCCCTTTCTCTCTAATTTTTTATATATACTATAAACACTCTTAAATCTACCAAAAACAAAAGCATCTATACCCTTTGACTTCAAAAATTCCTCTAGTTTTTCCCGAATACTGTCTATAGCCACCCTTCTACTTTCTCCAAATTCCTCAATTTGAGTACTAATACGTATATGTTCTTTTGTATCAAGATATTTAAATGATAAATCTTCAAGCTTAGTTTTTATTCTATAAACACCCAATCTGGAAGCAATCGGCACATATACCTCCATAGTCTCTTTTGCCAATTTATTTTTATTTTCACTTGATTCTCCTCGAAAATCATCCAAACCTTCCATTCTGCTAAGACGAGCAGCTAACCATATCAAAATAACTCTAATATCCCGGGCCATCGTCAAAAACATCTTTCTTAGAATTTCAATCTGAGAACTTTTATCATTTTCGGCATAATTTAACTCATACAATTTTTTAAACGAAATTAGCAATTTCAAAACCGACTGGCCAAACAACTCCACTACCACATCATCAACCAAAAAACCAATCACATATAATTCGTGTAGAAGAATCGCAATAATTGTATCCTCATCAGGTTTAAGAGGAATAACAATCTCTAAAACACGCATAGGATACTGCATTGTACCCTCCGTATCTGCGTATTTTTCGGCACAAAAATCATATGCATTCTTCAATCTGGCTTTATCAAGATCCTTATTGTATTTTTCAATTTTCTCAAATATATCCGATGTCATAAAGAATTAGTAAATCAGCAAAATAGGTCCCACATTATAACCTCAAAACACAACAATAGAAAGAACTTTCTATTCAACCCTACGTATAGCGTCAATATCCGATCCGGGGATATCAAAAACTCTAACTCCTTTTATCAAGGCCTCCTTATTGGCCTTAATATCATTATATCTTGGAATTGAAACTGTTAAAGCATTTACGTACATTTCCCTAACGCTGGTATGAATACTAAAATCAAATTTTAAATCCATTG
>JAQBYK010000073.1 GCA_027622635.1 bacterium | reverse complement strand
CAAAATACCAGTATATGTAACTCTTCCTCCTAGAATTTGCAATTCCTTATGCTCTTCTTCAATACCTTTCTCCGCCAACTTGTTCTCAATTATGCTTCTGCCGATTTTCGCTACAATTATAGACAAAAACATCACTATTATAGCTGCAATCCATAAAGGTACTTTTTGGATTACCACTTGTATCAGATTTGCTAATTCCAGGGTTGTGTCACTGGCTATATCCTCCGCCCCTTGAGTTGACACTGCGTATGCTGTAAACATATCGGTTAATTTAATCTGTATATATTACCATTTTTTAGCATTTTTCTCAAGCACTAAACGTGGACTTAACACTTCAAATTGATAGTTTGTTAGTAGTTTTTAACCAAAAAATTATGGATATCAGTTTTATTGTTACTTGGGCGGTGATTGTTCTTTTTGTTTTAGTTGTTATAAGCATCAGAGAGGTAAAACAGTATGAGCGTGGAGTTAAGTTTAATTTTGGTAGATACAATGGACTTGTCGTTGAGCCTGGGTGGAGACTTGTTCTCCCTGTAATTCAAAAAATGGTCAAAGTTGATATCCGTGTAAAAGCTGTTGATGTGCCTGATCAGGAAGCCATTACTGAGGACAATATTTCTATAAGCATCAATGCTGTTATCTATTACAAAGTGAGTGATGCAGCCAAAGTGATTATAGAAGTTGAAAATTTTTATTATGCTGTAAGTCAATTGGCACAAACTACAATGCGAAATGCGGTTGGTGAGGTAAAGTTGGATACTCTCCTTAAAAATAGAGATGAAATTGCAGTTACAATCCAAAAAGTAGTTGATCATGCTACTGACCCATGGGGAATCAAAGTTGAATCAGTGGAACTAAAGGATATCGTCCTGCCACAAGACCTAAAGCGAACCATGGCTAAGGAAGCTGAAGCGGAAAGAGAAAGAAGAGCGGTTATTATTAAGGCAGAAGGCGAAGTGTCGGCTTCAGACAACTTAGCTAAAGCTGCCAGAACCTTGGCAGCATCACCTGGCGCACTTCATCTTCGTACATTGCAAGCAATTAATGACATTTCTTCGGATCAGTCAAACACAACTATTTGGATGGTACCAATGGAAGCATTGGAGGCTATGGGCAGAATAGCAGCTAAATAATGAGTAAGAGATATGGAATTCTAGCCAATCCCGCCAAGCACTCTTTGTCGCCTGTGGTTCAAAATGCAGCGTTTAAGGCATTGGGGATTGACGCGCAGTTTGGGATTTTTGAAGTACCTGAGAATGAATTTTCTACATTTATGGATCGTGTTAAGCATGACCCGATTTATGGTTTATCGGTTTCTTCACCATACAAACGCGACGTTATGGAGTATTTGAATGAAATCGATGAGGATGCCAAAAAAATCGGTGCGGTCAATACTGTAGTGTATAAGGGCGGTTACTTATATGGTTATAATGTTGATTACATTGGAATAAATAAAGCACTTGCAGAGTCTTGTGGCGATTTGAAAGGTAAAAGGGTCGTAATTGTCGGTGCCGGTGGAGCTGCGCGTGCCGCTGTTTACGGATTATTGAAAGATGGAGCTCAGGTCTCCATTTATAATAGGACAACAGAAACAGCTCGTGAATTAGCTAATATTTTTTCAGCAATGTTTGGGGTGAATATTGTTAGCGGCGGTCTTTCAGATATGCTCAATGTGGAAGCTGATATTTTAGTCCAAACAACTTCTATCTGGATTGATGATCCCGACGCCAAACTTGAGGAATTATTGCCGCCGGACTATTTAAAAAAGTTTGAAGTGGTGATGGATATAGTTTATAAACCTCTTATTACTCCTTTGATCGAAGCTGCCAAATCCCTGGGAATTAAAACCGTAACCGGGGATAAAATGTTTTTATACCAGGCCGTAGAGCAATTTAAATTGTGGACTGAAAAAGAAGCTCCGGTGGATGCTATGCGAGCTGCACTTGATGAAGTACTGGTCTAATTGTGTCTTAAGAAGTCTGATCCCGCTTCATCCTCGGCTTTTGGAGCTTCTACTTCTTCGACACTTTCAACTTCATTACCATAGTCCTGGCCATACATTGTTTGAGTTGAGAGGAAGTCTTTGTCATACATACGAGCAATCCAACCGTAAAGGACTGTGGTAAGGCTCTGAACGAATGCTATTGAGCCCCATACTACCGGAAGAGCGATAAATAATAATATTTGCGGAGCTTTTATGAACCCTCCCAGACCAAACATCAATCCCGCACTTATCAAGATTGAGAATGTGACTCCGTAAACCCCAATTAAAGCGTGTTTATAATTTGAAACAATTTCTAAAATCAAGGCACTTACCTGTGCGGAGATTATGATGTGCAAAGCGATTGCGTAGGCTGTAATAGAAATGTTTGAAGTTGCGGTTATAAAGTAAACGGGCACCATCAAAATGAATATAATTACACTTACTATAAATACCTGATAGATCGCAGAGGATAATCTTGTATATTTATCTTTTTCAGACAAAGCCATTAGCCATGTGCTTACAATGTTTCCGGTAGTTGATGACAGAAAAATCATCATCATCAAAACGAATATAAAGATCGGACTAACACTCTCTCCTTCCGCAAGTCCACTTGTAATCGGCTGGAAAACCGCCGAAGCCAGAAAGAATATCACTACCAAAATTAAAGTTCCTCCAACACCACCTGCTGCTCCGGCTAAAACTTTCAGTAAAAATGTTGCGAATGAAATTCTTGGTGGACCTATATCTGGTTTATTTTCTTCTTCGGGCATAGTTTTTAGTTTTATTTATTTTACCATAAAACAATATAAGTAACAATATCCCGATGACAATATGTGCGTCGGCTACATTGAAATTGGGCCATTTCCATATACCTATAAAGTCAACGACATATCCAGCAACCAGTCTATCAATTAAATTACCTACTGCGCCTCCTACTATAAAACCAATCGAGATGATTGTTATCTTAGCATTCAGTTTTAATTCCTTGATAGCGAAGTAAAATATAAATCCTATCATTAATATTGTTAGCGCAACCAAGATATAAAATGGGACAGGCAGGCCAAAGGCTATTCCTGTGTTTTCACTGTATTCAAGTCGAAATATTGAATTTCCAATGTTTTCCTCTAACAAAGCCTTCTTTGCATAAAACTTACTCAGCTGATCTATACCTGCTACGTAGGTTGCAAGTAAAATGATTTGTCCCAAGTATTTCTTCATGTTGCTAGTATGACTTCAAGTATGGATAATGACAATACCATGAGAAAGGCTTTGCAATTTGATACTGTTTTGGCATTAACTACGCTGTTTTTGCTGATTTTCGGCTTAATAATGATCACCAGTATTGGTGTACCTAAGTCCATATCATTGTCTGCCCCTAATGTCACATTACCTAGCTGCGGTGATGCTGATGTTGACTGTTATTTGCTTTTCAAAAAACACTTATTCCGCTTGTTTGTTGGGCTGATTTCATTTGTTGCGGCCTGGAAATTGCCAATTAAATTTTGGAAAAAGGTGTCTCCTTTTCTTTTTGCTTTAACCGTTTTGTTACTTCTGGCTGTGTTAGTTGTAGGACAGGATTATGGAACCATTGCGACTAATTGGATACGTTATGGAAACACTTCACTTCAGCCCTCAGAATTTGCGAAATTATCAATTATTTTGTATCTGGCTTATTGGTTTAGTAAAAGACATGCTCATATTGAAAGTTTTAGTGACGGATTTTTGCCATTTTGCTTGATATCGGGACTTATCATTTTTCCAATAATTCTCCAGAATGATTATGGCTCTATGGTAGTAATTGGACTCATAAGTATATGTATGTATTTTGTGGCCGGAGCCAGATTGAAGCATCTTGCGATAGGCCTCCTATTAGCCTTTTTTGCCTCTATAATTGTCATTGCAACTGTTCCTCATGTCCGAGAGAGATTTCAGGGATTTTTGCGTATTGATGAGGAATGTATTGAAGACTATTGTTGGCAATCACAGCAAGCCAACATAGCTGTTGGAAGTGGTGGCATTTGGGGTAAAGGTCTAACTCAGGGGGTTCAGAAATCTTACTGGTTACCCCAGGCTTCTGATGACTTTATTTTTGCCGCTTCTTCTGAGGAACTTGGGTTTTTGAGAATTATTTTTGTGGTTTTGGCTTATATGGTCATTGCTATAAGAGGATATAGCATTGCTGATCGTTCAAAAAATAACTTTGAAATGTTTGCAGCTGTGGGATTGACTACCTGGATTGTCGTACAGGCGTTTATAAATATTGCTGTAAATACCGCTTTGCTTCCTGTTACAGGTATAACTCTGCCTTTTGTTAGCTATGGAGGCTCTTCTTTGGTAGCCTCTTTAATAGCTATTGCTATACTCTTACATATATCCGAAAACACAACTTATCATGCGAGTAGTATTAACCGGTGGAGGAACAGGCGGCCACGTCGTGCCAAACCTCGCCGTTATAGAAGAGCTTAAAAAACACAAGAATGTGGAGATCTTATATATTGGGTCTAAGCGTGGTCCCGAAAGAGCTATGGTAGAGAAGACGGGTGTTGAATTTAAAAGTATTGCTTGTGGTAAGTTTCGAAGATACTTTTCATTTAATAATTTCCTGGATGGTTTTCGTATACCTATTGGCATCTTGCAGGCCGGACAAATTCTTAAAAAATTCAATCCGGATGTAGTATTTTCCAAGGGTGGATATGTCAGCTTTCCTGTGGCGATTATGGCCGGATTTTTAAAAATCCCTCTTATATGTCATGAATCCGATGTACACCCGGGAATTGCTAATCGATATTGCGTGAGATTTGCTAAGAAAATTTGTATAAGCTTTGAGATGAGCCGATCATTCTTCAAAAAATATGCCAAGAAAGTTGTTTTAACCGGAAATCCAATTAGAATTTTGGAGGGTGACAAAAATCGCGGATTTAGATTTAGTAAATTGGACGATCGTAAGCCGATACTACTTATTATGGGTGGAAGCCAGGGAGCATTGCAGATTAATGATTTGCTAACTGAAAGTTTGGATAAATTGCTAAAAGAATTTCAGATTGTCCATATTCGTGGAAGAGGAAATTTAGACCTTAGCTTGCATAGAAAAGGCTATGTTCAGTATGAATATGTTGATAAAGAGATTGGAGATATTTATGCCATGTCAGATATTGTTGTCTCAAGGGGTGGAGCAAATAGTTTGGCTGAATTAGCTATGCTAAAGAAAAAGGCCGTCATTGTTCCGTTGGGTAGTCATGCCAGTCGAGGTGATCAAGTTGATAATGCCAGAAATTTTGTGGAAGATTATGGTTGGCAGGTATTGACCGGGGACATTAATGCCGGAGATTTTATACGAGCCATTAATGAGGCTTTTCATGGAAAATCTCCTACTGCAACTTTCCATGATGGAACTAAAAAAATTGTTAAGTTAATTCTGGAATCATGAAAATTGCTGTAAATGCACGATTGTTAACAAGACCATTTACCGGTATGGGCCAGTATACTTTAAATCTATTTAAGGAATTAGCTGCTCTAGATATAGAGAATGAATATGTCCTGGTTGTTCCTGAGAAAGTATCATGCGATGGCTTTTCTAAGAATGTCGGAATAAAAATTCTGCCGGAGAAAAAATTTCCTTCTGCTGGAATGCGTAAAACCTGGTGGGAGCAGATTTCATTGCCGGAATACTTTGAAAAAATAGGTGTTGATATAGCATTCTTCCCCTATCCCTCAAATCCCTGGACTAGCGATTGGTACAAGAAGGGTATTAAAACTGTAGTGACGGTACATGATTGCATTCCCTGGAAGCATCGAGAGTACAGAAAAGGTATTCTTTCCAAGATGTATCATTCGCAAACTAAAAAGGCCGTTAAGATGGCCGACTTGGTTTTAACGGTTTCCGAGGAATCCGCAAAGGATATAAAAAAAATCTGTCGAGCCGAAAATGTTGAGGTTGTTTATAATGATGCGGGGGACGAATATAAAAAGCCCTCAGATTATCACATATTGAAGAGCTTGAAATTGGATAAGGGTAGATATTTTGTTTATTGTGG
>JAQBYK010000072.1 GCA_027622635.1 bacterium | reverse complement strand
AGGAATGCCAATGGGAATAAACCTATTGACTGAAAGAGAAGGTATTGCCGTTCGACTTGGAGGCGCAGTTTTTATAGTCCACCCAAATCTTCATAACACAGCCTATACTGATGTCAGTCCTCCTTCATTAACAAGAACAATCAATGACCAATCTTCCACTGTAAAATCAGTTTCACAAAGAGAAATATCAACACCTGCAACTTACTTCCCTCCGGTTCATAGCACTCGTGAAGCAATAAAGTCAGCAAAAAGAGAAACTCAGCTTGCGCCAAGACGAGAGGGAAAATGTACCTACATGATAATTGATCCAAACCTGCTTCTAAAAGATCCAAATGATGCTCCACATGTCAAAAGAGTGTTCCAGACAATTTCAGGATTAGCTCAATCACAGGACTTCTATATAACAAGCGACAACAGGGGAAACGTCGTAGTTATAGCACTAACTCAAAGAGCAGGAGGATCACTGGCAAGATGGGCCAATGCAACTTTTGATAGCACAGGTCAAAGAGCAAACATCCTCCTCGGAAACGGAGAGTTAAGAAAATCAACAAATAGCCTTGTGATAAATGGTTATCCAAACATAGAAGAATTAGACAACATTAGAGAAATAGGAAGCAACAAACGAGAAATCAGAGTAAGAAATAGTGATTTCCATAGTCTGAGTTCTGGGAGAGATAGCACACTATTTCAATTTCGTAGTAGAAGAGACCAACAAAATCCAGATTTCCTACAAATCAGAATTACTCCGGAAATACAGCTAAAAGTTGGTGGAGGACCTGATAGGCTTATAGGATACGAACAAGAATTAGAAGATTTAAGAGAGGCAACATCGAGTTCTTCCGAAACAAGATTAAGTATCTTGAAAGGTAATGCCGGTACAGGTAAATCCCGTCTTTTACACGAATTAGTATCTAGAAATCCTTCAAGCATTGTACTTTCACTGGACCCGGCAGGACAACACATTCAAGGAGATGCCCTGGTAACGGTGGCAAACCAATTAGCTAAAACGCTCAAGTCAAAATTAAGCACAAATGAGAAAAGAAGCTCTCAAATCGCACCACTCCTAGAATTTTACGATAACGGAGAAATTTATAAATTAGCTAAGGCACAAAAAGATCCAGACGATGTAGTTACAATCTGTCTCAACGCACTAAAAGCTTACGAATCAAAAGAGGGTGGTTTTACGCTCGTTTTAGACGATGTTCACCACACCGACAGACATTCAGATATACATTTAATGAAGTTAATCAACTCATTTTTAGATCAAAGCTCAGGAAAAGCAATACTGGCAATGCGACCTGAAGAGCGTTTTCATTCCAAAGTCCAAATGGCACTTGAATCAACCATACAAAGTATTTTCACAAATAAATCCGGTAGAGGAAAATATGTAAAACACATTTCGCTTATAGATAATGATGGAAAACCAAAGCTAGATTTAAGTGACACTCAAACTGCCCATGACTACGTCTTTTATTCCCTACCGGAAGAGCGTAGAACTAACCCAGACAACGGAGAACCACGATCTCTGGGAGATTGGCCAAAACAATTGGGGGAAATAGCAAACACCGCATTTGAGTTCACGACTTATATAAACGCCATTTTAGAAAAACCTGATCTTTATCTAATTGTAGGGAAAGAACAAATTGATCTACAACCAGAAGCTCTCACTAGGATTAAAGATATAAGTGGAGACCTCACAATCTATCATACTGAAAGAGTTGCAACTGACCTAAGTCCTGGCTCAAGAAAATTGCTAGAATGCATTGCCCTCGTTGGAGACAAAGTGCCAATAGGGAAACTACTGGGTTTTACCAGAAAAATTTTACCAGGCACCATAACCAAAGAACTGGAGGAACTAACAGAAAAAGGATTTTTGATAGACAAAGGAGAAGCAAGATATAGATTTTGGCATGAAACAATTAGAGACGCTGTATTATCGGGAATGGACAGTAAATCAAGAAAAGAGTTGGCGCTACAGCTTCACGATGCATTCAAAGGTGAAGAAAGACTTAGCCACGATAATAGACTCGCGTTATTGCAACACGCCGCAGGTTCACAACAGGAAGATGAAACAAGATATTGGACAACATATGGATCAACAGCAAATGAAGCACTTGAAGATGCGACAACAAAAGGGACTTACGGAAAAGGTTTTGGACTGGCCATGACTATTCTTGATGATCTTAATCCTGACGTACCCAGTACAGTCACAAGAGCCATCGAAAAAATGAAAAAAGGCGCAAAAACATCAGAGGAGATAAAAAATTTCATAGTTAGAGCATTAGTAAGCACTGTTTACAACGGAGTATATTTAGGAAGAACCCAAAAAGCTTACGAAGCAATAGAAGCCCTGGAAAAAATTGCAACTCACAGACCAGGTTCAGTCAATTTCAAAATGATTTATCTTCTTGGATTTGAAGCGGCATATATAACAACAGACCTAGAAAAACTTGAAGAATTTGAGTTGAAACTTAAGGAAAAAACTGATTTGAAAACCTCAAATCCCAAAAAACAGTTACTTATAGATCTAAAATTCGCCTACAAAATAGCAGCGGCAAAAACACACAACTTCGCTGAATGTCAAAAAGTCTGTGAAGAAAATCCGGAAATCATGCAAAGTTTTAGCGAAGATCCCAACAGTGACGACTCTACAGAAATAAGAAGACTGATATACAGAATCCGATTAGAACAATCAAAAGTTAATCTGGCCAAAAATGGAGTAGATGAAGATGTCATAACTGATCCAAGCTTACTTAGCCAGGCACAAAGCAATGAATTATTCGCTTTACTTGAAAATCTGGCACCACAGGAAGAAAAAAGACGCCGAGATCCATCCTCATTCAGACCAATAGATGAATTATTCCTTTTGGATCAAGTAGCACAAACCAAATCTCATCTAGGACACTGGGATGCTGCATGCGACGATTTCAAAGAAATCTGGCGTATTGCGATGCAAATGGAGATTTACACTCAAGCAGCCAGAGCCGCAAAACTGCGGGGAGACATGGAAGTTATGCAAGGACTATCGCAGATTAAAGGCAGCACAAAAGACCAAAAAGGATACGTTATCCCATTTCCAAATGGGATAATATTGAGAAAGAAAATTCTCCAAGCCATTAACACCTACACGGAAGAAGGTTTATCCGCTCTAAAAAATGTAGATGAAAACAACCAATACAATTTCATTTTAAGAATCCAACGAATTAGAGCAATCGGTATATTAGCGCTTTCTTATGAAAATGAAATCAAAGTAGCTAAATCTTCCAATCCCACCGACACAGAACATTTGGCAAGAATACAAAGTGAACTCGCTCCACATATAGCAACAGCTATGGAAGATCTATCCGTCCTTGAAGAAGAACCTTGGAAGCAGGCAGCACAAGGAAACGGAGAAGCCCCCTACTATGTAAGTCCATACGCAAATATTATTGTAAATTGTGCAGACCAACTTGAAATTGAAAGTATACCCGAAGAAGACAGGTCAACTTCTCTTTACCTATCACCTGAAGCAATTCAAAAAGGACTGGAATATTTCGACTCTAAGACAATGCACGACAACATCGGAGAAAGCCTTAGAAAAGCACGGAGTTTAATCAATGCTTCTCTAAGACAATCTATTGTTTAAATTTTTAGCCACCACTTGGCGTACCAATACTATAAGGATTAACATCACCTGGAGGTGTTCCTATAGAATAAGGATTAATATCTCCACCCGGAGGTGTCCCTATAGAAGTTTCACTGGTGGTATCAGTATAACTTCTTGAATCATAAAGCCTGTAAGAATCATATGTCGGAATAGTGTACCTAAGCAAATAAGATTCTAAATCCTGAGGATTCATAGACTTATAAGAAAATACCAATCCCACGAGTACCGCGCCCGTCAGTAAACCCAACCAAAAAATTATCATTGGATGCACAGAGGTTTCGCTTTTTTTCATTTTGTTTTTGTTATTTAGTATTTAAATTATACCACAATCCGCCCAATGGGTCAAGAGGCTGTTTATGTTTTGCCCAAAATACCTTTAATACAATAAAAGAGAAATGATACAATCAATCCTAACAACATATACAATGTCAAAAGCCCCAGACATCCCAACACCAAGTATAGAAGATATTGTTAGATTATTAGATGAGGCCGTAGATACAGAGGCTCATAAGGCTGGTGAAGACGCCATCGAGACAGCTCTACAGGGAACAGTCGCAGCTAATATTGAGAGAGCACAAGAGCTAACGAACACTAAGAGAAGATTACCCGATAATCAGAAATGAGTTAGAACCAGAGATTAGAAGGGCTTTGCAAGATTACGAGAATTTAAATAAGAATTGGGCCTCTGAAGCCAAAGACCCTGGAACAGTCTACTATATAATGTCTTACATGGGACACATCATGTACGCAGCAGATAAACTAGGCATTCCTACCCCTGAAATAAACCTCAACCAACCATTTCTAGAATTAACTCAAATTGGCAAAGCTATTCAACACGCTACAACCCTTACAGACCTCGGGTTTGGAGAAGTAGATATGAAGTTGGATGGACTAATTATGCTAATGCAAGCACTTCGCCGTCATAGAGACGCAAAACTAGTCACTGAAAATGCCCTCGAAAATGCCAGGCAAGTCTAGTAAAATAGGCTTACCATGAAAAATTTGTTATTAAGAATTTCATTCCTATTTCTCTTTTTTATACTTCAATCACAAAGCGTTTTTGGCTTTTACTCGGATGTCAACATTGATCACCCTTACTATAGCCACATAAAAACCCTCTATGACCAGGGGCATTTAGACCAAGACGATGAGATTTTTCGCCCAGACGATAAATTGAAATTAAGTGAGCTTTACGAACTCATACTGAACTACAGCAATTATACATTATCAAGCGAGATAAACCTTCCATATGTAGATACAAGCAATGACAGTGATTACGCTCCATACATTCAAACAGCAATAGATCTTAAAATCCTCCTCCCATTTGGAGTAAATCCTGAGTTAAATCCAAACAAAACAGTTTCAAAACACAGAGCTCTTTCAAACATATTCAAAAGTTTCGGTATAGGAAACAAATACATTTATGATAAGGAAGATTTTCCATTTACAGATTTAAATCCAAATTCTCTGACAGCATCAATTGCTGCAAGAGCAGCAGAACTGGGCATTTTTGAAGACACGGCGAATTTATTCAAAATGTCAAAAAGAATCACTCGTGGAGAAGCTGCGTACTACTTATATAAAATCAATAATCAACCCCAAACATTCACATTCACAATAACTCCAACACTTAATAGTTCAGGCGAAGAACTTCCGGATGCAGAAAATTTTTCAACTTTCTTGGACGTATGGTCCTCACTCAAAAACGACTATCTATACAAAGATGAACTAAACGGTGAAGAATTAATTTTTGGAGCCATAAAAGGAATGCTTACCAATGTAAGCGACAAATATACAGTTTTTGAAGAACCCGTTGATGCCGAGGACTTGTTAAGCACCTTGTCCGGTGATTATGAAGGAATCGGGATAATAATTGAAATAATAGATAAAAACATAACAATAGTATCACCTTTCAGCGGATCTCCGGCAGAACAGGCAGGATTAAAAGCTAACGACATAATAATTGAAGTAGACAACGAAAACGTGATAGGAAATACTCTCTCGGAAGTTGCAAGCAAAATCAAAGGGCCATCAGGAACCGAAGTCCTTATAAAGGTTTTAAGAGATTTAACGGAACAATCATTTACTGTTGCAAGAAATTTCATTCTTCTTACAACAGTTAATGGAAAAACACTCACCTCAGAAAACAAAAACATTGGATATATTCAAATAGTAAATTTTGGTGAAGATACATATGAAGAATTAATCCAAACAATTACTGATTTAGTCGAAAATAGTCCTGATGGGTTCATAATTGATCTAAGAAACAATCCGGGCGGTTTCTTAGATGTTGCTGTAAACATTTTTGGGTTATTTTCAGAAGAGATTATAACGGCGGTAAAGCTGGAATATGGAGACGGTCATATTGAAGAATACAAAACCAACGGGAACGGCTTACTAAGAAATTATCAGATTGTTGTATTGATAAATGAAGGTTCAGCATCAGCTTCAGA
>JAQBYK010000071.1 GCA_027622635.1 bacterium | reverse complement strand
GTGGTCTTGATAAAGCCATTCTTGCCTGAAATCCACTTGCATTCTCGAGCCTTTTTGTGCTAGTTTGAGACATCATGGAAGACGAAGAAATACAAGAAGGGCCTGTTGCTACAGAGACCATAGGAATCGAGGATCAAGACCCTGATGTTTCTTTAGGCATGGATCGCCGTGATTTTCTTAGATCCGGAGTGTCCAGTGCTATTATGCTTGCAATGGTGGCTGCCGGAGTAAGAGCTAATGCGCAGGAAGCTGCTGATGAATTCAAAACTCCTGCGTGGAAGTCTGAAACGGAGGCAAAGAGTGATCCAAAAGAACAGGAAAGACAAGCTGCATATGAGAAGGTGCGAAAAGAAGGTTTGGCGAGGATTGAGAGGAAGGAGAATTATGCGATTAAGTTTGATGGGCGATTTAAGGGGGGTCACGACATTTTAGTCGTGAGGTTTAAGGAAGGGAAATCTGGAATAATTATATTGATTTATGCAGGCGAGAAATTGTTGGAAAAGAAACAATTTGATGTCAATTCATACAGTGTGTTGCTTGATGGTTACAAAAAACGTGGGTTTCAGGTATCAGAACTAAACTAGGTGGAGCTGTTAATCCACACTAAATTCTGCTATAATTGAAAGATTCTTAGCATTTTAAACATGGGTGGACCTGAGTCATTTGGATCTGACAAAGATATTGGAAAAACACCAAAACAAACCTTTGTGTTTGGAGATGAACATGAGATTGATGAAAATAATCGAGATTCTCCAGAAACGTACAATAGTATTGGCGAAGATGTCGACTCAGTCCGCGAAAGAGCAGAGGAAAAACTTAAAGGAAAAGTGGAACTTTCTAAGGAAATCTCCGACAAGGTAAAAGAACTTGCCATCTCCTACAAAAACATCCTTGGCGAAGATTTCACCAAACCCAAAGTAGCGGTGACTGATGAGTTGCTCCAAAAACTCATCCCCAAAAATGACATTCTCAGAGATAGGGTAAAACAAAACCTTCCAAATACTACTGAAATATCCCCTGAAAAACTTCTGGTCTCGTGTATTTTCGAAACAATTATTCTTGAACTTGAAGGAGAGAAAGCTCTTAAGGCAAATACATTCATTGATGATGTAAATATCGTAGACCCTGAAAAGGTCGGCAATCCTGTTGTAAAAGAAAAACTGAAAAAGAAAGAAGCAATCTTCAAATTTTTCAGTAAACTCGGTCTTCTTGAGGGAGAATATGATCCAAAAAAAGAAATCAACATAGATCTCTTTTTGGTTAATTTAAATAAAAAAATAGGTGAAGGCGGTATTACGATAGATGAATTTTGTAGACAGTACGCTGAGATTCGCGGAATAAGCCCTGTTGATGTCAGAGTAGAACTGGATTCTCTTATAGAAAGTGACAAAAAACTTCAACAACTTGTTCATTTGCAAAAAGTAGTTGAAGAAAAGAATCTGGATGGGAAATTTTTGGAAGCAGCTGAAAATGGGACTCTTGATGCCTTTTATCTACACTATGTAACTGATTTCACCTACGAACTTGGTAACATCGACAAAGCTATTGATGAGCATGAACTCATGCTGGATGGGCGAGCACAAGCAGAAACAACTGCAACAGAAGCAAAATCTCTAGCCAATGAAGGACGGGAATTCACGGAATACAAAGTTGACCGTGATGAATTCATAAATGACACACCTGAGCTCAAAACCGCCCCTGATTTTTTGAAAAGTATGCTCAGAGACAGAAAAAATACAAAGATCTTCATCACACAAACAGGTTACACAATCAAGTTGCCCGATGGCCTGGACACGGAACTTGAAATTCACGAAGGTAAGGAACCAAGAATAGTATTACTACCAGATTCTCCAAATAGAAAGGTACAGACGGTAGAGGATTTTAACAATATTGAAGAGACAATAGAGTTCTCAAACACTGAAGATTTTGTCACAGAATTAGGTATAAGAGGCCTCTTTGGTGAGGGGGAAAACGATAGGTATAAGATCCTCCGGGTTATACAGGTATTTAGAAGTGGAAAAACAAACCTTGATCAAGCTCATAGCGATGGGAATTTGTTTAACAAGAGACAAGAAGGGCAAGAGATAAAAACCATGTTAAGAAATGTACTAAATATGCCTGATGGAAACTTTGAGATCACAAAGGAATTGTTGAAAAATGGAGATATGTTAGACCAAAATGGCATGATGAAATCTGCCGAAAACCTACAAAATGGCAAATTCGGGAAGTTAAAGGAAAAATATGAAGGAAATCGGGAAGTAGATACTAAGAACTAAAAATGTTTGATAAGTCCATTTGTTTAACCAATTATTTTGATACTCTTTACGCCATGCAGTTCTTTACATATGTGGCTGAACGCACAAATACGAAATTGTTGAATAGCGATGGGGTTATTAAATCACAAATGGCATGTATCTGCGCCCTCCAAAACTTGAGGTCACAATTTGTGACTTCAAGTTTTTATATTTTGTAACAGAGAGTTTAAACATGAAGCCTTCAGGAAAACGATCTTTGTTTCTCCGGATTGCTTGATTAAGAACTTTAGTCTCAACACCATATAGTTTTGCTAGATCTTCATCCAGCATTACCCTCTGCTCACGTATAATGTAGATCGAGTGATCTAACAGGGTAGGTTGCCACAAAAAAAGTTCGAACATACTTTAACGGTGCAGCTTCAAAATTCAATTGTGATGCTTATTTACGAACCAAACCTGACCAAAGCTTTTTCTTGAGTGCTTTTCCAGATGAGTAACTTCAAAACCTCGATCAGTTAAATAATCTATCAAAGCATCAACATTCCTATCACCACTGGTGTCCAAATTGTGGAATTCCATTCTTATTTCCCTAATCTTATCTAAGTACTCCTGTGGAGTGGCATACAAAGACTCGAATTCAGCTCCTTCACAATCCATCTTCAAAAGATCGCAAAATTTTAGATTGTTATCATCAAAAATCTGTTGAAGAGGAATGCAATTGATTTCAACGGATCTAGCACTTAAGTTGTCATTTAATCCATCGCCTTTTTCCTTATACATAGAGCTGTAAACCGAGCTGGTACCCAAAAGCAATTTTCGTGTCTCACGTCTCGCTGAAAGCCCTAAATTAAATGCTTTAATTTTACTGTCCAAATTGTTTAACCTAACATTCTCCTGTAGAAGTTCATAAGCCTCTCGCATTGGCTCAAAGGCCAAGACTTTTACATTTTTGGCAGAAGTGCCAGCATAAAGACTGTAGACACCAATATTTGCTCCAACGTCTATTACCACCATTTCATCTTTCAAATCTCCATAGTCCTTTTTTAGGAAAACTAACAAAATAGTTGCTGTATCCACAGTATCACTGGTTTTGATTTTTAAACCGTTGCGGAAGTAATATGTGTCAGCAGTATTCTTAAATCCGGAGTAATTTGAAAACAAATTCAACCAATTTTTTAGTTTCCAAATTCCTGGTAAAACATACAACATGTACTTGTACGCCTCTGGTTTTAACAATAGCCTTATGCTTCTTTTCATATATTACTATTAGTACTTTTAGTCTCTCAAAAATCTACAGATTGTGCAAATCCCTTAAATAAGGCCCGGGAAGATGTGATCCACCCTTCCATGCGATCTAGCAGGTTAGGTTGCCACAAAAAAAGTCCTAACATCCTTGCTTCGGTGCTTGGGAGAAAAGATTTCAAAAATCCCCGGGGAAAACTTCGTTTACATTCTCTCACGTGAGAAGTATGCATACTTGTGGTCTTGATAAAGCCATTCTTGCCTGAAATCCACTTGCACTCCCAGGCTGTTTCATGGCAGTTTGAGACATCATGCAAGATCTTGGTGTTTCTTTAAATTTACTCCAAATCAATGTTTGCAATTTGTACATAGCCAAACATTACTCATCAACCATAAACCCAATTTGCTTATCATTTTCATCTTCGTTAGGTTTAGTCATCCCATCAATAGCTCTCCAAACCTTCTTAAATTCGCGATCGATTACATTAAATCTCTTCAACATGTGACTGCGAATTTCAGTTATCTGTTTAACAATATTTTTTTGTGAAGAGATTGCCCGTCGTAAATTTACAAATGCTTTCACCACTTCAATATTCAAACGAATAGCTTTATCACTCCTAAGGACACTAGCAAGCATAACAGTTCCATGTTCTGTGAATGCAAACGGCCTTTTTCTGCGACCACCACGTTTTGATATCACAATTTGTGATATCAAACTTTTGTACTCTTCTGGAGTTAATTGAAACATGAATTCCATAGGAAATCTATTAATGTTTCTTTGAATTGCTTGATTCAAAGTCCTGGTTTCTACTCCGTAAATCCGAGCAAGGTCTTCATCCAGCATTACCCTTTGACCTCTAATTGTGTAAATTTTGATATTCATAAAGTACAAATACAGTACAAACATTACATATTTATTAAATTTTTCTAAAATATTGCAGAACCATTCCAAGCAGCCTTGCTTCGGTGCAGCTCCAAGACAATTTTATGCTAGAATAGGCACATGAAGAAAGTCTGTAAAATCTCGGGTAAAGAGTTTGAGATCTCAGACAAGGAAATTGCTCTTTGCAAAGTGATGGGAGTGCCTTTGGCGGATCTGTCACCGGAAGAAATCTTGCGACAATTAGCTGCAAATAGAAACGAATGGACCCTTTATAAAAGAAAATGTGACGCAACAGGTGAATCAATAATAAGTGCCTACCCATCGGATTCTCAATATAAAGTATATAAAAATGAATTTTGGTGGGGTGACGGATGGAACGCGCTCGATTATGGCAGAGAATACGATTTCAACAAGCCATTTTTTGAGCAATTTGCTGAGCTCCAAAAGGTTGTTCCCAGGGAAGGGACTTCTGTATTCCGCAGTGAAAACTGTGCATACAACGGGCATGTCCGCGAATCTCGCAATTGCTATCTCAACGGCTTGGCATACCGAAATGAGGACATTTATTATTCATATTGGATGACCAACAATAAAGATTGTATCGATTGCTATCTTCTCAAAAATAGCGAGCTCTGCTATTGGTGCATAGACTCTGCGGATTGTTATTCTTGTACCGTTTTACAAGAAGGAATGAATTGCAGTGATTGTCATTTTTCATTTCAGATGAGGGGATGCAAGAATTGTCTTTTTTGCACAAATTTGGTCGGCAAGGAATATCATATTTACAACAAATCGGTCAGTCGTGAAGAATTTGAGAAAAAGAAAAAAGAAGTATTGAGCGGCTCATACAAAGCATTTAAGGCTGCCATAAAAGAGTTTGAAAAAATAAAATTGGAATCAATTCATAGATTTACTCATTGCATTAATATGGAAAATTCCACAGCCGATCATGCCGCAAATCTCAAAAACTGCGATGATTGTTTTGAAGTTTTTACATCCGAAGATTGTATTCATGCACTTTCCGCAGAGGATTCTCGTGATGTGCATAATTGTTTTTCCGCAGGATGGCCAGGGTGTGACAGGATTTTTACATCCGCAGTTACAAGAGGATCAACTGAAATTGCTTACTGTTCTTACACATTTTTTTCCAGTAATTTGAGATACTGTGACAGCTCAAACGAACTTCATGACAGTTTTGGCTGCATCGGCCTTCAACACAAACGCAATTGCATTCTGAATAAGCAGTATTCAAAGGAGGAATATAATGACTTATTACCTAGAATAATTGAACACATGAAGTCCACCGGGGCCTTGCCTGCCGGCAGGCAGGAATGGGGGCAATTTTTCACCCCTGCCTTAAGCCCATATGCCTACAACGAATCCGCAGCGCAAGACTATCTGCCCTTATCGGAAAATGATGCAAGAAAGCTCGGTTACAGATGGGTTGAAAAGGACAAAAAAGATTATCTACAGTCTTCAATA
The DNA here is from genome assembly GCA_027622635.1 of bacterium. Lineage (GTDB taxonomy): Bacteria > Patescibacteriota > Gracilibacteria > UBA1369 > LOWO2-01-FULL-3 > JAQBYK01. The sequence goes on along the minus strand of JAQBYK010000071.1, from coordinate 330 downwards.
TCGGAAATACCGGATGACGTGCACAATTTAACCTCAGATTTTACAAAGGAAATTCTTGTATGCGAAGAATGTTCTAAGAATTACAAAGTCCATCCGAGGGAACTCGATTTCTACAAAAAACAGGGACTGGCAATACCTAGAAATTGTCACATTTGCCGTCACAGAACGCGTTTCAAAACTCGCAATCCCTTAAAACTTTTTGAAAGAAAATGTGACAAATGTAAGGTCCAAATAAAGTCCAGTTACAACTCAAAGCGGCCTGAAAAAGTGTATTGCGAAGAATGCTATCTTGCTGAAGTTAATTGATACAGTTTCTCACTTAAAATCCTT
>JAQBYK010000070.1 GCA_027622635.1 bacterium | reverse complement strand
TTTTTCTTCCTCTTCTTCACTAAAATCTCCACCGGCTACCATTATTGCAAGCTCTTCAAGAGTGTATTTGCCATCAAGTACAGTAGGCTTGCCATCAATCATCAAAAGAACATTTGTTGTAAGCTCACCATTCATCAAAATATCAAAAGTTACTTCTATATTCTTAACATCCTTTAAGAATACATTTTCAAGTCGATAGATAGCATTAAGCTCATCTACAATTGAAACATTTTCAAGATCAGCTTCAAATCCAAATTCACCAACCTTTTTTGCAATATAAACTCTGGCAAATCTTTGTGCTGATGTTTCTTCAGTTAATTTATCTTCACCCTCTGCATATTCCAAATCTTCAGCAAGATCTGCAAACTTATCCTGTAAGACGGAAAGCAGACTATCAAGCTTAACAGGATAATCAGAGATCAACTCTTCATACACATATACTTCATTAAAGACATCGGTATCTCTATCATATTGGGCCTCAAATGGATATCCGCCAAGCACAGCCTTAACACTTACATATCTTTGATCTTTTTCCTTAATTTCACCTACCTCAAGATCACTAATATCTTCATTGGCATTTATCAATTCCTCCACCTCTTTAATCACACTTAAAGTGTCCTCCTCAACTTCCACAGTTTCACCAAGGACATCCTCAGTAAGGTCAATCAAACTATAAATCGTATCTCTTTCAGTCAGATAAGATTCATACCGCTTTTCGTGAGTCAAACCATAACTACCTGTATGATATTCCGGACTATTTAGATAACCCCATAGATCATCAATGTCATTTAATTGATCCTGAAATAATTCTATAACGGCAACACTTGAAGTATCAGCAGGCATAAGAGCATCAACTTCCTCAAAAAGACGAGCAAAAATTTCCTTTGCGGCAGGGACTTCAATTTCTTCATTAAAGAAATGCTTCCTCATTCTTTTCATAAAATCAATCTTATAACTTATGAATGTTTGCTTTAATTCATCCTTTAATTGCCCTTCATATTGTTCCAGCAATTCCTGTTCGATGACATTTTTCATAGCAAAATAACCATCAGCATAAAATATAGAGTTTCGAAGTAATAAATTGTCAAAAAGCTGATTTTGGAAAGTAAGATACATTCTATATTGATCCTTGCCAGAAACATCACCTAAAAGCTGATCAAACCTTTTGTAATAGTTATCCAAAGATAGCTCAGCAAGAGTAGTGCTCTCATCCATCCCCGAATAAACATCAGACCACAATTTATCCATTAACATATAAGAACCAAGCACATCAGCTTCAGAGAAAGATTTGTTAATCAAATAATCAGAAATCAATGATTGCTTGTCTGCCCTATTGAAAACAGTGATGATATCTTCATAAAAAGACGGTACATCAAGCCCTAAAGAAGAAAATTTTGAAAGACTTTCTTGTGCTTTTGTTTCGTCCCCTTGGGAAACATAGTATAGAGCATCATCAAGATATGCCTGATTGTGCACAGAAATCATCTGGGCCTTTTTCTCCGGAACAAATGTAAGATTTTCTTCTGACCAAAAGAATGCCCTATTTATGATTCCATCACTAACCTGCACTCCCTTAGACAAAACACCGGAAAGAATTTCCTGCTTCACAGATTCTATGTATTTTGTATCATCCTTCATATTCCCTGTGACCCAATCTTGCTCCTGAGATGCAGAAGGAATGGCAGAATATTTAAATTCCTTAGCCAATTTAGAAAAAAGCAGTGGTTCAATATCTTCATCAATCTTTTTCAAAGGGATATCAACATGATTACCCCTAGGCACAAGCAAGTTATTTATGCCATCTGCAAAGTATTTTTCAAAAACTACAGGTGATTTTCTAAGATCGCCTTTATCCTCATGCCAAAAAGCTAAATAAACATTGCCATCATAAACATCCAAAATCATTCTCTCTCCATCAAAGGAAAGATCAAATGTTGCAAAAACAGGAATAACGATAATACGATTTTCTACAAAAATATTCGTATTAGCATTACTTATAGAAAAATTACCCCATATATGGCCTGAGTTCAGATAAAGTAAATAATCTTCGTTATCCATTGGCACAATTTCCATTGAAGAATCTTTCCATTCGGGATCAAATCTCAAAATACGGTTTTTCGGAAGAATATTTGTTTCTTCATAACTTATTTCCGTAAATCCTTTTGCTTCGATAATTTCCTGATCTACGTATTTAGCCTCAACAAAGTAATTACCGGTAATAACCGCACCGGCAATCAAAGCATAAACTATTGTATTTATGGCTTTTGCAGCAATCGAGCCCTTTCGTAGAGACTTTTGGGCAAGTTTTGCCTTAACCAAGGCAACTTTATCATCAATATCAGCTGTTGCAACAGATGGAGCAACCACAGCCTGCGGAACATTTGAATCTGGTTGTGTTTCTTCAGCCATAATACACCTAATATAATCTAGGAATTATAGCATTTATAAGAGAAAACATCAATATGGAACACTCTCCAATGGTGGGGTCTTTTTGTTTTCCATTTAGTATTTTTATAGACCACCATCTTGATTATCTGCTAGCATTGTATCAACAATATCATCTTCAACCTCACCAGTGTCAATATTGTATTTAGGCACCGGTCTCATTGGCTTTTTGCCAAGGGATACAGTTACTTCTTTAGGTACTTCTTTAGGTCCAGACTTCGTTCTTGCTCCAGGTTTTCTTTTCACTTTCCATTTACCATCTGCAACTTGGACAAGTTGTTTGCCCTTATTAGCGAGATCTCTATTGTATCTATCTAATTTTTCGCCATATTCAGACATAATAGTGTCGACTTCATAACTCATTGCTTTCGCAACATTAATACTTGCAGGACCTCCGCCAGCTTCAAAACCTTCTTTTAATTTTTTCAAAGCCTGTAAAGCTTTACGTCCGGCAGGGCCTTTTGTGATGACTTTATCGAAGGCAGCATCAATTTTTTTGCCAGTAACTTCAATACCATCTTGCAGTTGTTGAGCTTCATCAGTAACTTCAATACCCTCTTCCGGTTGTTGAGCTTGACTAGCAGCTTCAGCAATTTTTTTGCCTTTTTCAATAAACAATTTTGAAGCACTTGCCAAAGCATTGTGGATAGCATCAGGCACCCCATTTACAGCACTGCTAATTGCGTCTTTAGCTTTAGCTACAAGGCGTCCACCTTCTCTGATATATAATTTGCCAATTAGATTATTGCGAAGTTCCTCAGCTTTAGTTTTAAGAGCGGCAATTTTAGCTTCGTTTTGAAAATTGGATTTATCATATTTAGTCCATACCAAAGCATCCAATGCTTTTTGCAGGGCAGCATCGTAGGCTTCTCTGAATTCAGAAGGAGTTTTATAAGAATCTGCTACTTCAGCTACTTCCAGCAGATCAAACCCTCCACCTGCATCATAAACATCTTGTTTTAATTTAATGCCTTGCAACTCATTGTATGCAGCTTCTACCTTCAAAATAGCATATCTATAGTCTGCGATATCGGTTTCTCCTTCAATGGGAGCTTTTAGACCATCTTCTACAGCTTTAATTGATGCCAAGGCTTTTTCAGCACCTTCTTTAATAACACGACTAACGTTTTTCTCTCCGAAGATCCATGTAATCTCGGATTCAACCTTCTCTCTGTAATCATTAATTTTAACTACCAATTTTTCATGAGCTTCTTCTTGGCGGTTCAAATCTTCTTGTATTGCGTTAATCCCTTTAACACGTCCAGCAAATTGTTCACCTAGCATATCTCCAAAGGTATTTACTTGATGAGCATATGCTTGCCATTCACCAAGACTCGCACCAGGGGCTGGTTCTTGCATATTGCCAATTTGTTCTGCGGCGGATTCCATTTCGGCAATTAAATCTTTGTTACCTTCAATGGCATCCCCTATTTTTTTATCTCTAAAACCTTTCAAAGTAGCTTCCTTCACAAGCTTATTCGCAAATTCTTTTACAGTTTTATGAGCTTCTCTTGCATCTATACGCGCTCCATGTCTCATGAAAGCATCTACATATGTACTACCTCCTTCATTCAATGAAGATAAAAATTTATCTGTAGAATGCGCCCAAGTTTTTAGCTCGAGTCCTCTTGCATCAGTTGTAAAATTATAATCTTGTAAAGACTTAACCATTTTATTAATATCTTCTGTTAGCTCCGGATCAACATTTTTCATATTCTCAGCAGCACTTAAAGCATAGGATAAATGAGCTTCAGTTTTAACAGCTCCTTCTTGTACCGAAGTCAACAGTTGTACTTCTTCAGCATCCAGCCCTTCATTTAAAGCCACCAATTCATCTGTCGAAGCTCTGGCTACATCACCCGTTAAACCTCTATCAGCAGCATTGATAGCTTGTCTTAATTGTTTTTCAGCACCTTTAATTTTTGAATAAGCAGCTTCTCTTTCAGCTAGATCATCGATTTTTCTAGCAATGTCATTACCACGCTCAACAGCTTGATCAAAATCCGCTTCACTAACCTTAATGCCATGCTCGATTCTTTTTGAAAGTTCATTAAGCTCAGCCGTAGGTTTTGGTCCGCCTTCCGGACCACCATGTTTAAATATCAACCTGTTGTTTAAGAAGATATTTTTTTTGTTTTTCATTTGTATTTTTGTTAAAGAGTAAGATTATTATCAAAAGTTAGACTTTACTTATAAATCTTCTAATTCATGCAGAAGACCATCCATTTTTTCTTCTTCTTTATTTCGTATTTCCTTTTCTTTTTTCTTTCGTAGATTCTTTAAAGCATCTTTTTGTATTTCCTGCATATTCAACATGTAATAGTCTAAAGCTTCAGAAACTATTTGATTATACTTTTCCTCAGCTTGTGAAACTTGATCGTGAGCTTTCAACAAAACGTTAAAAACCCTTCTTTGTTCAGACTCCTCTGAATCGAGAACAGTTTGAACAACCCCTATCCTTTTTGCTTCCGGTAGAAGCTGCAAGCCCTTGGATTGTTCTAGTAGTTTGTTTAAGTTTTCTTTCGAAAATTCCATTTTAGTGATTTTTGTTTTTGATTTTGTTCTGATTTAATTATAACACAATTACCTACCCTTTGCAAGTTATTGTGGGCTCTTTCTTATACAACACACAAACATTTAGGACACCGTGGTAAAGTTAAATAGCTTAAACATAACCCAAACACACGATGTCCAAAGCAAAAATTAACAAAATAAAGACAGAAGTGAAAGAAAAACAGCTGACGAAGATACGCTGGCAGTGGTTCAAAGAGTACAAGAAACACAAGAATGTGTCTTTTGTATGCCGAATTACGGCATTAGTAGAAGTGTTTTCTATTAAAAATCCCCGGAGATTTTCAGAAGAAACAATCAAACTGATCTTAAAAATCAGGAAAAGAACAAAGAGAGGTGCTGAATATATCTGGTTCATACAAAGAAAACAGAACCTATAAAGCTCCCAAATATCTCCCGGGGGAGAAAGTGCAAATTGATCTGAAATACGTGAAACTGGTAGATGAAGTCGCAAAGAAACAAGGGAACCAGTGTCGATTTCCTGGCAAGGGTTCGATTATTCTACCCATTCCCGACCAAAATCATTCAAACTGACAACGGATTTGAATTTACCTGGAGATTACAACCTGAGATTACAAAAATTCATCCATTCCCGATCCAATGCCAAATTTACGGATATGAGCACATTTTGATCCCTCCGGCTTATCCTAGAGGCAATTTTCACGTTGAACGTAAACACAGAATAGATGTTGAAGAAGTGTATCGTGGAAAAACCTCTACATCCTTACAGCAACTGCATAAAATCAATTTAAGAAACTTGAAGTGTCCTAAATGTCTGAAACTACTACACGGTGCCAAGATGAGCTTGAAGGTCAACGGAATCATGACCACAGTCAGCAGAGAGTGACCTAGCAACTGCGAACAATAAGAAGCAATCATAAAACATTCCTGTCAAAAATCAAAACACTTTCACTTTTATACTTGCCAAAAATGCTGGCTTTTGTTTAATATCATCTCCTAGCTTTATTTTGATATATGCCAACCCCTGCCCTTCCAGACCACTTGGAAGAAACAATGCCTTATGAGTTATTAGGAGGAACAACTCTTCCGGATCATCAAAACCCAGGGGAAACACAATACCCCGATATTCCAGGAATAACTCTCATAAGCAGTGACGAATTACGCGGCATGGATATGGTCAGAGATTTTGCCAGGCTGGATAAAAGTCAGCAATCCATCGCATACATGGGATTTAAAAGCAGACTAAGTTTAGGAAGT
>JAQBYK010000069.1 GCA_027622635.1 bacterium | reverse complement strand
AATGATAGTAATAAACAAGATAGACCTCCTTGAAAAAGGAGATGAAATCAAAGATAGAATCATAACAAAACTAAAGCGTAGATTTATCTTCGTACCATGGGCACCATTATTATTCGTATCGGCAAAAAATAAAAAAAACACCTATGAAATACTCAATCAGGCAGACGAAATAATAAAAGAAAGAGAAAAAAGAATACCAACAGCCGCACTCAACAGTTTTTTCCAAAAGATAACTCAAAAACATTTACCTGCCAGCCGCAAAATAAGAAAACCAAAGTTCATGTATGGCAGCCAGGTCGAAATTGCTCCTCCAAAATTTGTTATGTTCTTCAAAAATGCAAAAGACCTACATTTTTCATACCCTCGTTATCTTGAGAATGAGATCAGAAAAGAATACGGATTCAATGGAACAGCAATAAACATCAGATTTAAATCTAAAGATATAACAGAATCAGCTGCGGAAAGGATAAGTAGAAAAGGCTGAACATTTCAATCAATTAACTTTGAAAATTTCTCTCTGCTTAATTTTGCGGCTTCCCCATACCTATCAAACCATAAACTTCGATACTCACGCCTTCTATCAATATTGTGAAATTTCAAAATATGTTCTTCAACAATCAAATTGGCATCATCACCCGCGGATAAAGCCTTTTTAGAGGCTCTGGCAATTTGCCATCTGCTCATTCTATTCTCAAAAAAATCACCAATACGACCATTCAAAAACCACTCAAAAAGTCTTTTCAAAAAGCTCATATTTGAAAGTGTATATTTATAATCAGGAGAAATTGGCTCATCAAAATATTCTTTAATCCAAGAATTTGCATCCAAAAATTCCCCGTACACCCCATCATCAATAACAGGTTTCATACTGGCAATCCAAAAAGCCAAATATATATCTCCTTCAAGGGCTATTCCAGATAGATCAAGCGCACTATCATCCACAAAAAAGCTTAGGCAAAAACGACCGGCAACCTTCCGGCCATGTCTTCTAACCCCTAAAACGTGAAAAAGTAAAGTCACCAAAATTCGGACCGTAAAGAGTCTGCCCTTTTTTGCCACAATAAAAAGATCAATATCACTCTTGTCATCAACCATAGAAAAAGCCAAATTATTACAGATAGCCACCATCCTGACGAATGGGACAATTCGTAAAATTCCAACATATCTATTTACACGCTTCCACAACTTCTTTTCTAAGTCAGTCATAATTGGAGTATAATGCGCGCATGAGCGAAATAAAAGACATACAAAAAATAATTGGTCATCTCACAAAATCTCCGGGCATATATAAAATGCTGGATAAGGAGGGAAAAGTCATATACATAGGGAAAGCGAACAATATTCAAAAAAGAGTCAAACAATATTTCAAAAAGGGATATTCACATTCTTCAAGAACCCAAAAACTGGTTGAAAAAATAGCTGATATCAAAGCAATATCAACGGACACTGAGCTTGAAGCAATAATTTTAGAGACAAACCTAATCAAGCAATTTCAACCAAAGTACAACATATTGATGAAAGACGACAAAAATTATGTATATATAAAAATAACACAGGAAGATTTTCCGAGAATTCAAATTGTAAGAAAGATAGAAAAAGATGGTGCAAAATACATTGGGCCAAAAACAGCGGCACACAAGGTAAAAGAAACCTTTAAAGTAATAAAAAAACTATTTCCGTTTCGCCACTGCGGACTAGATATAGAAATGATCCAAGAAAATCCGGAAGGGAAAGACGACAATGTGAAAGTAACAAATAAAGTGCTCAAATACCCATGTATAGATTATTACATAAAGAGATGCATTGGACCTTGCATAGGAAAATGTAGTGTCAACAAATACCGGGAAATAGTAAATAATGCAGAAAAATTTTTAGAAGGAAAAGCTGACAATGTTCTAAAAAGTCTATATGAAGAAATGAAGCAGCTGGCAAAAGATCAAAAATTTGAAAAGGCGGCTAAACTGCGTGACAAAATAAAAAAAGTTGAAGACATTTTAGAAAGACAAAAAGTATCAGATCCAAATCAAGAGGATAAAGATATAATCAATTACTGCATCACACACAACAAAGCATTTTTTAATTTATTCCAAATTCGTGATGGCAAACTAATCGGACAAGAAAACTTCATTCTTAACGCTCAAGAGATAGAAGAATCAGAGAGCAAAGAAGCCCTCGAAGCATTCATAAAACAATATTATTTGATAGCAACCGACATTCCAAAAGAGATACTAATTTCTCACGAACTTGAAAACAAAAAAGAAACAGAAAAATTCATAAGCGAACAAAGACAGGGAAAAGCTAAAATCATCATTCCCAAAATAGGGGATAAGAATAAGCTTCTTGAAATGAGCTTAAACAACGCGCGAATTTTCGCCGATAGAAACAAAGCAAGCTGGCAGGAAGAAAGCGAATTCACAAAAAAGGCAGTGGAAGAATTGCAAAAATTACTCAAAATACCGGAACCATTAAAAAGAATTGAATGCTATGACATTTCACATCTAAGCGGTACAGATACGGTAGGATCAATGATCGTTTTCGAAAAGGGAGTACCAAAAAATAAATTCTACAGAAAATTCAAAATCAGAACGGTCCGGGCAAAACCCGACGATTACAAATCAATGGAAGAAGTACTAAAGCGAAGATTCTTAAAAATAGCTCAAGCAATTGCACACAAGGATTTCAGTTTCAAAAAGGCAAGAATAAAAGACTTTGAATTTATTAAATCCAAAAACAAAATAGATCCGGACAAAACAGACCGAACCTTATACATCCTCGAAAAAGACAAGGAAATCAAAGGTTTCATAGAATACAAGGAATTCTCAAAAACAAGAGCTTAGCAATCTTTGGGTTCTAAAAGAAGAACGCGGGAAAAAAATAGGCTACAAATTGATCAAGGAAGCAATAAAGAAATGTAAATCCAAGAGAATTTATGGATTCTGCAAAGAAGATTTAAGAGATTACTATTTGCTACTTGGATTCGAGGAAATCAAAAAGGTTCCAAAAGAGCTCGAAAAAAGACATCAACAGTGCAAAAAAGAGCGAGGAAATATAATTCCAATAGTATTCGATAAAAATAAACAGATACGGGATGAATCCTTCAGCAAAATCCCGGATCTCGTGATAATAGATGGAGGAAAAGGACAATTATCATGCGCAACAAAAGTATTTCAGGAATTAAACCTGGAGATTCCATATCTCTCTCTCGCCAAAAGACTAGAGGAAATTTATTTACCAAACAAAAAAGAAGCAATTCTTCTCCCAAAAACAAACGACGCACTAAAACTCTTGCAACGCGCACGCGATGAAGCACATCGCTTCGCTATTAGTTACAACAAAAATCTTCGTTCAAAAAAATTCAGAAAATAATGATTTCACTATCCTTAAGTGAAGTAGCAGTCCACTCATCAAATGGTAAATCTTTTTCGTACTCTAAAATATCATGAACATTAGCCCTAAGTTCCGGAATTCTTGGCATAAACATGGTACAACTATCCTTACAAGGCAATTTAGATATATCAAAAGTTCCGATTTTATTGGCATATTCAACAACATCCTCCTTATCAAAACCAATCAAAGGCTGAAATATTGGAATATGTGAAACTTCATGAATAGCAAACATATTCTCAGGAGTTTGTGATGCCACCTGACCAAAACTATCACCTGTAACAAGTCCATTTGCTTTTTCCTTCCTGGAAATAGCCTCGGCAATCCTAAGCATTATCCTACGATAAATTACAGTACGAACTTTGCCGGGAATCTTGAGATTTGTAGCTATAACCTTTTGGATTTTACCAAATGGAATCAAATACAGCTTTGTATCAAACTGATATTCACTTAAAATTTTTACCAAATCCTTCACCTGCTCCATTTCATCAGTATCGGAATAAGGAAAACTATGGAAATGAGCAAAAACAACTCTGGCACCTCGTTTCATCATCATATAGGAAGCAACAGGGGAGTCTATGCCTGATGAAATCAAAGATATAAGTTTTCCCTGACTATTGGGAGAAAGACCTCCGGGACCCGTATATTTTTTAAATGAGAGAAAAGCCTTGTCATTAAAAAATTCTATGTCTATTTCAAGTTCTGCATCCTTCATCTTTACGGGCAAATCAAGGCCTTTATCTATCATAACAGCTCCTAAATCCCTCTCAGCCTCAACTGACTTGTAAGGCAAATCCATAGAACGTTTAACCCTGACACGAAAACTTTTATATTCCTCTTTTGGGAGATTCCTCCATATCTGCTCACCCAATTTATTCAAATCAATAGAACCAACTTTCACAAATTTGAAATTCTTGATACCAAACATTTTTTCAAGAAGCTCAATATACTGATCTCTATCAAAATCCTCCGGCAAATCGATAAGAAATCGCCTAAGGATATGCTTAATACTAAAAGTTCTTTTAAATCTCTTCTCCAAAACCATTTTAAGCCTCTTTCTAAGCTTCTTCAAAAAATAATCAGTATTACTCTTCTTCAAGCCAATTTCCCCATAATGTACAATAATAAACTGCTTCATAGCTCCAGCATTATAGCCAAAAAAGCTAACATTGGAAGACAGATAGACAACTGCTAAACTCAAACCATGAAATTCATCAAGAAAAATGTCCCAACAATAATGGGAATACTAAACATTACCCCTGATTCTTTCAGTGATGGAGGAAAATACAACAGTGCCCAAAAAGCTTTAAGAAGAGTTAGACAACTCGAAAAAGAGGGTGCGGATATAATTGATATTGGAGGAGAATCAACAGGGCCGGGCTCTAAGAATGTATCGCTGAGTGAAGAACTCAAGCGCGTCATCCCGGTTGTTAAGTTAATTCGAAAACACTCCAGCATTCCTATCTCAATTGATACCTACAAAGCAGAAGTAGCAAGACAAGCACTTGAGGAAGGAGCAAACATGATTAACGACGTCACAGCACTTAGGGGAGATCCCAGACTCGCAACAATCATAGCTCACTACAAATGCCCAATAATTTTAATGTACAGCAAAGATAAAACAGCCAGGACCAGCGGGAAAGAAGTACATTACAAAGATGTAATGAAAACAATTACAACTTTTTTTAGAAAACGACTCGCTTACGCAGATAGAAATGGAATAAAAAATATCATTATCGACCCCGGAATGGGACAATTCATAAGCTCAATGCCAAAATACAGCTTCGAAATAATAGCCCGCCTAAAGGAGCTTAAATCGCTCCAAAAAAAAATCCTGATAGGCATCTCACGCAAATCGTTTTTGGGCGGAAAAATTGAAGAAAGAGATGAAATAAGCGCAGCCTTATCGGCTATTGCTTATATAAACGGAGCAAGTATAATCAGGACCCATAACGTTAAGAAAACAATATCATGCCTAAAATGGAATTAAGTGTAGCTTTTCACTTTGCAGCATCACATTTCCTTACCAAATACCACGGTAAATGTGAAAATCTTCACGGACATAACTACAAGATCCTGATTAAGATAGAAGGGCCTGTCAAAAACGATGGCATGGTTTTAGACTTTAAAAAAATAAAGGATATAGTTAACAAGAAAGTAATAGACAAACTTGACCACACACACCTTAACGACACCATGGATAATCCATCGGCCGAAAACTTGGCAATCTGGATATGGGACAAAATCGAGAAAGAATTACCTCTAAAAGAGGTTACAGTTTATGAAACTGATGACTACTTTTGCAGTTACCATGGAGTAGCGTAGCGAAACCACAGTTACAAACATGCAAAATATTTATATCTCATTAGGTTCCAATCTCGGCAAAAGGAATGAACATTTAAAAAGCGCATTAAAGGAAATCCGGGAATTTGCAAGAATAACTAAAAAATCCAAAGTTTATGAAACAGATCCGATAGGATTAACGGAACAAGGAAAATTCCTTAACATGGTGATCGAAATAGAGACGGAACTCAAACCAATCGAACTCATAGTTAGACTAGAAGAGACAGAACATAAACTGGGAAGAGTAAGAGAAATGGTGAACGGCCCAAGAACAATAGACCTCGACATACTAATCTACGGAAGCCAAATAGTTAACACACCAAATCTAAAAATACCGCATCCAAGAATGCACAAAAGAGAATTTGTACTTATCCCGTTTGCAGAAATATCAGAAGAAACAATTCACCCAAAACTTAAAAAAAGCATAAAAGAACTAAAAAATGAACTTAGAAAAAATTGAAAAACTGGCAAAAGAGCTAATCTCGGAAATAGGAGAGGACGTAAATAGAGAAGGGCTTAAAGAAACACCAAA
>JAQBYK010000068.1 GCA_027622635.1 bacterium | reverse complement strand
CGCTATGGTTCTCAGATTTTACCAATGGACTGCGTTCTTTGTTTGTGTTCCGTGGATTTATCCGGAAGATTTGCTTTCGAGACAAATTACATGGCGGAGCGAGAGATGATTAATGATTTTTCGACAGAGATGATGAAGCACTTTTTTGAATCAGTGGCCGTTAATGCGGAGATGAATCTACACATCCAATATTTGAATCCCGGGAATAATGAACACCACAGAATAGAGGCGGCTTTCAAAGCATTTGCTCGTGCACTAAGGCAAGCATGTGAGACAGACAGTCGCAATATGGAAAACTTACCGTCAACTAAAGGAATACTATGATAGCAATTATTGATTACAATTCGGGTAATGTGGCCTCGGTTTCAAATGCACTAAAAAAACTTGGAAAAGAGCATGTCTTAACTAAGGATGCAGATGAGATCCGGCAAGCGGAAAGGGTGATTTTTCCCGGGCAGGGCAGAGCCAGATTTGCGATGGATCAATTGGAGAAATACTCCTTAATTCCTGTTATCCAAAATTTAAAAGTGCCATTTTTGGGCATTTGTCTTGGCCTGCAATTGCTGTCCAATTTTAGCGAGGAGGACGACATTTCTTGTCTTGAAATTTTGAATGGTGATGTAAAAAAGTTTCCCGAAACTGTGAAAATTCCTCAAATTGGATGGAATAAAGTGAGGTCAAAAGGAAAGTCGGCTCTGTTTAAAGATATCCCTGATTACAGTTATTTCTATTTTGTGAATTCCTATTATTATTTGGGGCAAAGTGTTATGGCGACTTCTAACTATGGTATAGAATTTGCGGCTGCAGTCAGTAGGGATAATTTTTTTGCAACACAATTTCACCCTGAAAAATCCGGGGAGGTCGGACTGAAATTACTCAATAACTTTTGCGAATTATGATTATATATCCCGCAATCGACATTTTGGGTGGCAAGTGCGTAAGACTCTTTAAAGGGCGTTATGACAAAGTGAAAAAATACTTTGATGATCCCCTTAAGGTTGCTCTCAAGTTTGTTCAAGACGGAGCTGAATTCTTGCACATAATCGACCTGGATGGTGCTAAGGAAGGCCGCCCTGTGAACTGCGAAAAAATCATTCAGATTGCTCGTACATTTAATATGCCTATTCAGGTTGGAGGTGGCATAAGAGATTATCAGGTGGCAAAAACCTATCTCGAAGGAGGCATTAATCGTTTGATATTTGGCACTTCCGCTGTAAAAAATCCACCGTTGATTTCTGAAATTTTAGCCAACTTTCCTCCCGATAGTGTTGCTATTTCTATTGATGTGGATAAGGGACAAGTCGCTACGGATGGGTGGCTTCAAAAGAGCGACTTATCTCCGAAATCTTTGATCAGGAAATTTCGTAAGATTGGAGTTTATCAATTTATAGTTACTGACATTAATAAAGATGGCACGATGAATGGCCCAAACTTTGATCTATACGAAGGTTTGGCTGACTGCGAGATTGATCTTCTTGCCGCAGGTGGGATTTCCAGCCTGGATGATTTGAAAAAGTTGGAGAGCCTTGGTTTGAGTGGAGGCATTGTGGGAAAAGCTATTTATGAAGGCGACATCAATCTTAAAAGTGCAATTTCATGCATGAAAAGTGGTCTGGCAAAAAGGATTATACCTTGTTTGGATATCTGTGATGGCAGGGTTGTTAAAGGGATGAATTTTAGAAACTTGCAAGATGCCGGTGATCCTGTGGACTTGTCGAAATTGTACTGTGAAATGGGGGCCGATGAATTGATATTTTTGGATATCACCGCAACAAATGAGAAGCGCAAAACATTGGTAAAACTTGTTAGTCGAATTGCTGAAAATATATCAATCCCCTTTACTGTTGGCGGTGGGATTTCGAGTATTGAGGACATAGATGCCCTGCTTAAAGCCGGTGCTGACAAGGTTTCTATTTGTTCCGCGGCATTTAGGGATCCGAGTTTGGTGGAAAAGGCTGCAAGAAAATTTGGAAGTCAGTGCATAGTGATCTCCGTGGATTGTGCCTGGAATAAGGACTTCTGGGAGATTTATGTAAAAGGTGGCAGTGAAGCTACGGGTGCTGATGCGCTTTCTTTTGCAAAAAAAATGGCTTCCCTTGGTGCCGGAGAGCTTTTGGTTAATTCTTTGGATCGTGATGGAACTTGCGAAGGCTACGATATTGAACTTCTAAAAACCATTTCTTCTGTTGTAAATATACCGATCATTGCTTCAAGTGGAGCGGGGTGTAGGCTGGATTTCTTGAAAGCTCTGACAGATGGCAATGCTGACGGCGCGCTTGCCGCCAATCTTTTTCATTACAACAAGATTACTATTCCTGAAATTAAGAATTACTTGAAATCAAATAACATAGCTATACGAATATGAACAAATTAGATTTTGAAAAAATAGGCGGACTGATTCCTGTGATAATTCAGGACTTTAATAGTGATGAAGTTTTGATGCTGGGTTTTATGAATGAAGAAGCGCTTGGGATCACCATGCGCGAAAAAGTTGTCACTTTCTATAGTAGGACGAAAAAACACCTTTGGAAAAAAGGGGAGACTTCCGGGAACTTTTTAGAAGTTGTTTCTATTAACAGAGATTGTGATGAAGATACTTTGCTTATAAAAGTAAATCCACAAGGGCCAACCTGTCACAAGGGATCTAAGACTTGTTTTGGTGAAGGAAAATTTGGGATTAAGGCACTATTTTCTCTTATAAATCAGCGAAAAAAAATGAAGCCTAAAAATTCTTACACTACTTCTCTTTTTGAAGGTGGTATTGAGTCAATCCTGGCCAAAATTGATGAAGAATCTGCTGAGGTTGTGGTTGCCGCTCGCGGTGAGGGAAAGGCTCGATTGATTGAAGAGTCCTGCGATCTGATGTATCACCTGTTTGTTTTGTTGGTGAATGAGGGTGTTGCCGTGGAAGAAATTGAGGAGGAACTAGAGAGGCGCAATGGTCGGAGGACTTCGTCCTCTTCACATTAGGTTTGAAGCTTCCATCCTTTCCTCAGAGCAATATATGTCGCCAGCCCCATGACAAGAGTAAAAGATCCGAGTACTGCGAAGCTTGTTATAAGCGAGACTTCACTTATTCCTGTAAATCCATATCTTACCAGGTTGATCATGTGGACTACCGGATTGAACATAGAAATTTTTAAGAATAGTGGTGGAAGGTCTGAAATTGGATAAAAGACTCCGCCAAGAAATATCAGTGGCAGCATTACAAAATTTTGAAGGAAGTCTATTCTCTCAAATTCGTTTGCCCAGATCCCCACAAATAGTCCAAGAAAGGAGAAAAAAAATGATATCAAGATGGTTGATAAAATTATAATTGAGATAGATGCGTAGCTGAAATCAACAAAATAAATTGCGGTTAGGTAAGTCATGAAACCTATAAGCATTGCTCTTAGAACCGCGGATCCTACGAATGCTATAAGCAACTCTATTCTTTTAAGCGGAATCGTCATAAGGTCGTCAATCAAGCCCTGAAATTTCATTATGATTATAGAGGAAGAAGGATTTTGGAAAGCGTTGTTGACCATTCCCAGAACTATCAGGCCGGGCGCTAGGAATGCCAGATAGCTTACACCCTCTATAGACGGGATTGCTTTACGAAGAGAGAGTCCAAAAACTGCAAAATAAAGTAAATTACTCACCACCGGTGCAATGATTGTCTGCATATAGACCTTCATAAATCTTTTCGTTTCTCTTTTGAAGAGAGTGTATGTTCCCAGTGGATTAGCCATTGGCGCGCTTGTTAGGTGAAATCGGTTTTGTGTCGGTCGTTGTTCCGGAACCTGTATCGCTTTCATAAGTAAGCTCAACAAACACGTCTTCCAGTGTTTTCTCCTTTGTTAATTCCGAGGTTTTATCTAAAGCTACAAGTTTCCCATTATGAATAATTGCGGTGCGGCTGCAAAGTTGCTCCGCCTCTTCGAGATAGTGTGTAGTGAGAAGAATTGTTAGACCTTCCTCATTTAATTGCTTCATATATTTCCACATGCTTCTCCTGAGCTCAACGTCTACACCTGCTGTAGGTTCGTCTAATATGAGCACTTCCGGCTTGTGTATAAGCGCTTTGGCGATGAGCAATCTGCGCTTCATTCCTCCAGATAATGCGCGGCTATTTGTGAATTTCTTTTCCTTAAGTCCAAGTTTTGAAAGGATTTCATCTATATGTTTTCCGTTGTTTCTAATACCGTAATATCCGGACTGGAGCTCCAGGATTTCGTTAACCGTGAAGAATGAATCAAAACTTATTTCCTGTGGAACTACACCAAGCAAGAATTTTGTTTTGACCCGATGAGTGTCAATGTCGCTACCAAGGATTTCCACTTTGCCCTTGGATTTGAGGGTTGGCCCGGCGAGAATGTTTATGAATGTAGTTTTCCCTGATCCGTTTGGACCGAGAAGCGCGAAGAATTCTCCTTTTTTGATGTCGAGATCAAGCCCTCGGAGTGCGTGAGTACCTTTGTTACCGCCGTTTGGGGCGTATGTTTTATGTAGATTTTCTACTTTTATTGCGCTTTGCATGGATGCAAGTTTAGATGGAGTTGGTGAGTATGGTCAAGTGAGTATGGCCAAAGCTGAAAGGTTTTGTTTCTCCATCCAGAAATTTAACAAAAAATTTAGAAAAATTTAATGTTTGCTGTGTATGGTTTGAACATGAAAAATAATAAACTGAGTTTGGTCCCGGAGCATAGGCAGATTAGCCCTTCATCCTTGAGTGCTAAACTTGTACGGATTAGCCCTTCATCTCTTTCTGATAAGGATCTTTTGAATTTGGCATCTCGATACGGTGGCAATGCAAAAAATTGGTTAAGGCAATTTGCAGGTCTGTTACCTGAAATTTTTCGTAGAAAATTGTTTAAAAGTAGTGGATTTGCTTCTATTCATCATTATGCAAAGATGGTTGCCGGTATGAATGAGATGACTGTGGATAAGGTTCTTAGACTAGGCCATAAATTACAAGACAAGCCTGCTTTGTTGCGTTTGTTTGAATCTGGTAAAGAGGGGTGGAGTAAGCTTGAAAAAGTTTCCGGAATTGCAACTTTGAAGAATGATGCAGAATTGGCTGAAATGTTGCCTAATATATCCACCAGGGCGCTGGAGGGCTATGTTAAGGGCAAAAGAGTGCCTACTTCTCACGTGAGAGAAGTATTAGAGTCCCCAATTCCAACTTTGAATAATGACCTATTGTATAGGCAAATTCATAGTACTTATAATTTTCGCTTGAGTATTGTTGTGATGAGAAAACTTCGAACTGTGAAGCAAATCCTTGAAAAGCAGAGGAAAGAGATTCTTACGTGGAATAAAGTCTTTAAATATTGGTGCGCTGATAATGGCGGATCTCAGGAGAACAAAATAACTTTGATGATTTGTGCCGACTGTGCTCAAAAGAAAGGAAAAGAAGCAAAAACCAGGGCTATCCCGATTGATGTACAAAGGTTGATTAGAGTTAGGTATGGTGATACTTGTCCGTTTGCAGGTTGCGAAAGACCATGGACACATTTTCACCATCAAAAGAGATATGCAATTTGCAAAAATCACGATCCTGATTATATTGTACCTCTTTGTAAAGTACACCACGATTCTATTCACGATGGATTTATCGCAAACGAGCATGATCCTCCATGGAAGTGGTATTTTCGTGATCATGTGAAGCTTTCGAATATTGATAAAAAAGTTCGGGCTTTTAAGAAAAGTTCAATTGTCGGATATTAGTTGTGCATGTCAAGGCCGGAGGGTTTTTATTCCTCCGGCGCTGACTTGTTACGGTGTGGTGTTCAGGGGTTATCAGTGGTGGTGATCAAAGTTTGGTTGATAGTCTCCTTGAGGTGTAGCAGATTCGCTTCGTGATGACCCGAACTTGATCATCTTCTATGCCGATGTTGAAGGTTGTCCTACTGGGTGCCAGTCCCACATCCATCTTCCATCTTCAGAATTCTGTTCTTGCCCATGTCCCTCTTCAGCTTTGGATGCGTGAATCATGAATGATTCGGCAGTGCCAGTCTCCACAACTTCGGCCTACTTGTCGGAGAAGAAGAGAACATAGAGGATCATGCTGAAGACGAAGATGTAGTAGATGGCGGCGAGCTTGGGGTTGATTGACGGGCCTTTCGAGCCCCAGCCGCAAAGAAAAAGAGTCATGATGGATTACTCCGCTCCGGCACGAAGCCCGAGCAAAAAATTAAACAAAATGCACCACGTAATGGTATCTCCGCAACAAGCCAATATTGCTGCATCCGATACCTTTGGTGACCTAAATCCCTCTGTATACAAAAACAACAAATTAGCTTGTTTCTTTTATTTTAATGAGCCTTGCAGTTCCGTTATTGTAGCCTGTTTTTGTTATTCGTCAAGACCATGCTCCTGCCTTAGAAGCTCCACTTTTCTATCTGCTCCTCTATTATAGCCGCCTGTTTTCCCATCTGAACGAATCACCCGATGACATGGTATACCTGGGTCGAAATTTGACTTTAATACAGTTCCGAC
>JAQBYK010000067.1 GCA_027622635.1 bacterium | reverse complement strand
AATTGCCTCATTAATTTCATCGTCAATCTCCTTTTGCTGGTCATCCTCATACCCTCTCTCTTCCCCAGTTTCCGCAAGCCAATAGCGACTTCTTTTTAATTGATCATCATAATAAGCCTCTTTTCTTTTCAAAGGAGCAAGCTTTGACTTCAACAACCTTTTCAACATACTTATAGGAATTTTATCTCTTCTTCCGAGAACTGAAGCATCTTCTGGCGGGTCTAAATCGGGAAATTGAGCGTTTGTATTTTGTTCCCTTTCAAGGCGCTCAACATTTTCATCACTGTCATCACGCATTGAAGTGCCCTCATAAAATATACTGCTGGTATCCCTAGCAGCCTGGAGCTCTTCCTTTATTTTTGGCCCAGTTTTTAGTCTTCTTAACCTGTCTGCCTCAATATCTTCTTCTAATGCTTCTACTTCTTCTAGCCTAGACTGATACGGTTGCATCTTTCCTCTAATTTTCCCAAGTTCAATTTCATACATTTTTGTCAAATAAGTGAAATAGGCTTCCGGCCTGTCAACAAATCTATCAGATTCACCTATTGGATCAGGCGCTTTCTCGCCTGTTACCTTTTTGGTAGTACGTTCAACCCGGTGAGTAACACTATCCTCACCCGAACCGGACAATCCGGGATATTTCTTGGCACCTGGCAAGTTAAAAGAAGCCTCCACCCCCATCGCCTGAAGCCTTATCCTTACATCATCACTTCTCATTGCAGCACCACGCATAATTCCTTCAACTCTTGCCATAGAGGTGAGACAAGCCCCCAAATCATCAACCTTTCCAACCTCATGGTCAATTTCCACACCGGAAAGAATACCCTCAAGCCTCGCAAGTTCAATCCTACAATTAACCAGGGCAGGATCAGGATCCTTCTTACAGGAAGATAAAGCCAGAATAAGCATTAAAAGTGGTGCAGATCTAACCAGAAACCTTATAGCACCAAGCGAAACCTCTCCTTCCGATCCAAGCTCACTAGGAGAATCCAATGTAGACATATAACTTTAGATTATCAAAACGGACAAAAAAACTACCATGAAACATCTTGCAAGTGCAAGTGGATTTAAGGCAAGAATGGCTTTATCAAGACCACAAGTATGCATACTTCTCACGTGAGAGAATGTAAACAAAGTTTTTCAGGGGGATTTTTGCTCAATTCAAGGCTGGTATAAGCCATGTTCAAAAAAAGCAATCTTGTTTCCGATCCAAATGCGAAATAGGAGCGGTCCTTTCGGACCTTCCTCTTCACATAATGGTGGGCGATAGTGGATTCGAACCACTGACCTTCTGGGTGTAAACCAGACGCTCTAACCAACTGAGCTAATCGCCCTTGTATTTGTAAAACAACACCAATAATTTCTACCATATAGCATCAATTCTTTCAACCCAACATAAAGCCACTATCCCTAAGCCACTTTTCCTGCACTTTATAATCCGGCATTGCACAAGCCACAAGGTCCCAAAACTTCTTAGAATGATTCATCTGTTTTAAATGAGCCAATTCATGCAAACACACATAACGAAATGCATCCCTGGGAGCAAATAATAGACGGTATGCGATGTTGATATTCCTTTTAGAGCTGCAACTCCCAAATCTATGATTCATGCGTTTAAACCGGCATAAATTGTAGCGTTCCTGAAAATAAAGTTGATTCAATTCATCTACAACTTCGCACAAATATGAAGTCTGATCTTTTATGATAGCCTTCTCGACATATTCTTTCACGCGATCAAGTTTGTCCGCGGAAACAAATACCTTAATTCCCTCTTCATCCACGACAGTTTTGGCACTTCTTCTGTCTTCCACAAAAATTTGCAAATCATAAACTTTATTATGTGTACAAATTCTTCCTCCATTTTTATACTCAGGAAGAATAAATTCACTATGAGCAACTTTAGCAAGTCTCTTTTGAGCCCACTTCAAAAATTTCGCAACAATTTCATCACGCTTTTTTTCTCGAGCAAAACGACTCAATTTGAGAATAACCTTGCCATTCTTTATACGAACAGAGGATGAAGACTTATAAACCACCTCATATTCAATAGGAAAAGAGCTTTCATCCAATTTTAACTGAGAAGGATAGTCCATTTATTTATTGAAAACAAAACATTGAAAATTGTAAATTGCAAATTGTATTGGTGCCCAGGAGAGGACTTGAACCTCCACGGCCATAAGGCCACTACCCCCTCAAGGTAGCGCGTCTACCAATTCCGCCACCTGGGCTTAAAATTTAATTGATTTTTAGAATATCAGACTTAATGTACTCCTTACCACAACCGGATTTCAAATATTTCTCTCTTAATCTAGCCTGACCCCTAGTCTCAAACTTCTCTGTCAAAACTATCTCAAACGGAGAATAGGCTCTGGTAGTTCTCTCCATACCTAAGTTATGCTGCTTAAATCTTCTTTCAAGATTACTGGTCATACCTACATACAGATAATTTCTGTAACAACTTTTCAAAACATAAACACTAAACATAATTTGTTATAAATCACGGGATTAAAGAGCCTGCGAGCTAGCGCGCCTGCCTGCCGGCAGGCAGGTCTACCAATTCCGCCACCTGGGCATTTCAAAGATCTCCAACACCCTGTAATTCAACATCCAAGAGAATTTCTTTATCCCCTCTCAAAATCTTCATCTCAACAGTATCCCCGGGATTATAGTTTCTTATTACCTTATGTAAAGGATTTTCCAAAGACAACTCTTTTCCATCAACCTCCAAAATAACATCCATCTCCCTTATACCAGCCTTGTCAGCAGAACCACCTTCTATTACAGCAGGTTCTGAAGAGAATTCTCCACTTATCACTATAGCCCCATGCGTAACACTTAATTCCAAATCCTCAGCTTGCGACGGTGTCAACATAACAAAGCGAACACCTAAAATAGGTCTCAAAATTTCGCCATGCTCCTCGATATTCTTAATTGTTGGTTTTAAATCATTTACAGGAATCACAAAGCCGATACTTTCACCAAATTCCGCAGTAGCAACACTCATACCAACTACATTTCCATTCAAATCAACCAATGGCCCCCCACTATTCCCAAAATTTATCGCAGCATCAGTCTGAAGCAAGCCAAACAAGTTTTCATAGTCATCTCCAACTTCATTGTAAGCAGATACTTCACGCTCCTTCGCGCTTATAATCCCGGAAGTCACAGAATGCCCATACATAGCCAAAGCATTGCCAATTGCAAAAACTTTTTGACCAATCTGCAAATCATCAGAATCACCAAATTCCACGGTCGGAAATTTCTCCTCCTCATCAGTCACAATTCTCAAAACTGCCACATCATCAAAAGGATCCTTGCTAACAACTTCAACGTCATACTGAGTTCCGTCATGAAACACCACCACATATTGTGCTTCTTCGTTCTCCACAACATGCTTATTTGTCATTATCAAGCCATCGGCGGTCACAATAAATCCCGTACCACCTGAAACCTCCTGAGGCTCATATCCCAATATATACTTTCTATCATGAGAAGGGTCATAAAAAGGCACAAGAGGAACCTCTTGCAAAGCCAGAACCGATACAACAGACGGAGCAACCCTATCAATAGCATCAATCAACATAGACTCCTCAATATAAGAATGTTCCTCAACAATTATTCCTTCGCTATTAACTCTAACATCATCACTCCCATTTAATAATGACCCAAGATACCCTCCTGCAATACCAAAAACAAAAGCAACTGCTACTGCCAACGATATATGTACGACTTTATTCATGGTCTAGATAGTATTATAATTTTCACTTGCATACAAATTCAAAATCCTTAAGAATAAATCTGGGCAAATTCTAAAAAATATGACACAAATTCCTGATATCGACGTCGAGGTTAAGAAAGCTTTTGAGAATGAGGCTAAAAGAGCGGGCTTGTCACAAACTCCAATAAAATTAACACGCGATTCCATGATTACAATCAAAGACCAAGACCTCAAAATACATGAGGCAATTGAGCATGAGAAAAAAAGGCAGGCGGAAGGAATTGAGCTCATTCCATCGGAAAACTATGTTTCAGAACCGATACTTGAAGCAATGGGCAGTATTTTGACAAATAAATATTCCGAAGGATATCCCGGAAAACGCTACTATGGCGGACAGGAAAACATCGACATCATAGAAAACCTTGCAATAGAAAGAGCCAAAAAACTTTTTGGAGCAGAACACGCAAATGTACAGCCATATTCAGGATCTCCGGCAAACACTGCAATTTACTTCGCACTTTTGAAATTTGGAGACACGGTTATGGGACTAAAATTAGCGCATGGCGGACACATAACTCATGGATTACCAATATCCTTCTCGGGAACAGCATACAATTTTGTACAATATGGAGTTGAAAAAGA
Organism: bacterium; assembly: GCA_027622635.1. Classification (GTDB taxonomy): domain Bacteria; phylum Patescibacteriota; class Gracilibacteria; order UBA1369; family LOWO2-01-FULL-3; genus JAQBYK01. Next base: position 2,146 of record JAQBYK010000067.1, on the reverse strand, counting down.
GACCGGACGCCTCAACATGAAAGAAGTAAGAGAAATGGCAATAAAGCACAAACCAAAAATGATAATAGCAGGTTTCACGGCATACCCCCGCGATATTGATTGGAAAGCATTTAAAGAAATCGCAGATGCAGTAGGAGCTCTAACAATGGCGGACATTTCTCATACAGCAGGACTGATTGCAGCAGGAGAATTGGAGTCTCCAGTGCCATATTTTGATGTTGTTATGACCACAACCCATAAAACACTACGTGGACCAAGAGGCGCCATCATTCTTTGCAAAGAAAAATTTGCAAAAGCAATTGATCGAGCTGTATTTCCGGGACTTCAAGGTGGACCACATGACCATATTATCGCAGCAAAAGCCATAGCCTTTGACGAAGCCTCAAAACCGGCATTTAAAGAATACGCAGCACAAGTAAAGAAAAACGCACATCATTTAGCGGAAGAAATGAAGAAGCGTGGATTTGAACTTGTTTCCGGTGGAACTGACACCCATCTGATTCTCGCAGATCTTTCAAACAAAGGTGTTCGCGGAGAACAAGCTCAAAGAACATTAGACCAAGTCGGAATAACTCTAAATAAAAACACGGTCCCATACGATACCGGATCACCAATGGATCCCTCCGGAATACGTCTTGGGACACCGGCAATTACAACAAGAGGCATGAAAGAACCGGAAATGGAGTTAATCGCAGAGTGGATTGACCGCATTATTTCAAACATCGACGACCAAGAAATCCACGCACAAGTAAAAAAAGAAGTAAAAGAAATGTGTCTGAAGTTCCCCGTACCCGGAATAGAGTCTTAGACCTTCTTAATTACAAGCAAAGTAATATCATCCATCTGTTCATGATCTCCCTGGAAATCCAGAACATCCTTTAAAATAGCATCCTTTATTTGCTCAGCCTTTTCAAGCTTACCGAAGACTTTTGCTTGGGCCTGAAAACGCTCCATTCCATAACAATCGGTATCATTCTTCCAGGCCTCGGGAATACCATCACTATAAACAACAAGATAATCCCCAACCTGGAAATCAACTTCAATCAGATTTACATGCTGGGTAAAGTCAGGAAGCATACCAAGAGCAATACCTGCAGCAGGCTCTAAGATAACATCATCTGTCTTAGCCCTATAATGAACTATTTGCTCATGCCCGGCACTGGTATAAGTAAATTTCTGGGTCTCAACATTCCAATCCATCAAACAAAGGGTCATAAACATAGTCGGCATTGTTTTTGCCTTCAAAACGGAATTAACACCAACCATCATACTTCCCAAATCATGACTGGTCCTGTATCCATAAAAAAGTGAATTCGCAATCGAACTAACTATACCTGCGGGCACACCATGACCGGTCACATCACCCAAATACATCATCAACCTCTTGTCATCCACAGGCAAGAAATCATATATATCACCTCCAATTTCTCCGGCAGGGATAATTTGTGCAGCAATATCTATTCCCTCTATTTGAGGAATTACTTTTGGAATCAACTGATTTTGAATTTGAGTAGCAAGTTCAAGCTCACGAACCACACGTTCCTGATACAATTTAGCTTCAACACTCGCCTTTAAATCCACGGCCATTTTATTAAAGGCCTCTCCAAGAAATCTAAGCTCATCATGAGTTTTGATATTAACACTAGTATCGAAATTACCCTTGGCAATCTCCCCTACACCGGCCACCAACTGAGCCACAGGCTTTGTAACCTGAGAGGCCATCAAGAAAGAAAGGATCATTCCCAGCATAATACCAAAGAGACCAAGATAAATGATTCTACGCTGCATAATAGCAACCCGGAAGTCCATATTGTGGTAATCCAAACTATAGATAATAGAATATTTCTCATTAGCCGGCACAACAAAATAATCCAACAATTTACCGGCAACTTCCGTAAGCACTGATTTCTCATTCTTATCTACAACTGAAACATTGGAGTCCAAGCCAATCTTCAGAAAAGCGGTGTCCCCATCCAAAGTTTTTAAAGAAACATTCTCGGATTGAACCGAATCAAGTAATTCCTTTTCCTCGACAATTCTTGCTTCTCCTTCATATTTTTTGTCTGTATCGACATCAGAATCATAAACAATTTCCCCCTCATAAGACACAACTATAATCCGGTCAACATCATCGTTTTGATCAAAC
>JAQBYK010000066.1 GCA_027622635.1 bacterium | reverse complement strand
TAGTGACATTATGGGGAGTTTGTTATGGGCAGCCAAGCAGGTTGCCGACAAGCTCTTGTTAAAAGCATACAAACTACAGATACATGTTGGCTCTGAGGCCGGGCAGGAAATCTTTCATATGCATGTCCATTTGTTATCCGATTATTCCTAAATATGACTTTTGTAAATCTTCATGGACATTCTCACTATAGTCTCCTGGATGGCTTTGGTAGTCCGAAGGCTATCGCTCTGAGAGCGAAGGAATTAGGTTACCCCGCTGCGGCACTTACAGACCACGGTGTAACATATGGTCTGGTTGAGTTTTATAAAGCCTGTCATGATGTGGGCATTAAGCCCGTTCTAGGTTGTGAATTGTATGTATCCGCTCGTACCAGGTTTGATAAAGAGGCTAAAATTGATGCGAAATCCTATCATTTGACTGCTTTGGCAGAGAACAATAAAGGTTATCAGAATTTGCTTCAGCTTGTGACTAAAGGTCATTTGGAAGGATTTTATTATAAGCCGAGAGTGGACTACGGTCTTCTAAAAACATATAGTGAAGGTTTAATAGTCCTCAGTGGATGTTTGGCTGGGCATCTTCCACGACTTATATTGTCTGAAAATGAGGAGGAGATTCATATTCTTGTAAAAAATCATATTGAAATATTCGGTAAGAATAATTATTTCCTTGAGCTACAAGATAATCCACTAATTGAGAGTCAGCTCATTGTTAATAAGAAGCTTAAAGAGCTTGCAAAAGAATATGGTTTAGGAATGGTTTTGACCTATGATTCACATTATCCCAGATCGGAAGACAAGGACGCGCATGACATTTTGCTTTGTATACAGACTGCGGCAACCGTCAGTGATGAAAACAGGATGCGCTATGCCGGAGATTTTTCGATTCGTGATATTAACGAGATCAAAGGGGCATTTAAAGATGTTCCTGAGGTTATATCCAATACACTGAAGATTGCAGATCGTTGTAATGTTGAGCTTGCATTTGGAAATAATCTAATCCCCTCTTTCAAAACACCACAAAATTTAAAGCACGATATATATTTGAGGCAGTTATGTGAAGATGGACTTAATTCCAGACTTGATAATAAGAAAATTCCCAAGGAGTACATGGAAAGGCTTGACTATGAGCTTAACACTGTTAAAAACATGGGCTTTGAAACATACTTCCTGATTGTTCATGACTTTGTTAAATATGCTAAGGATAAGGGAATTGTTGTGGGCCCGGGACGTGGTTCCGCTGCCGGATCTATAATTGCGTGGTCCTTGTATATCACTGATCTTGATCCGATTAAGTATGGATTGTTTTTTGAACGATTCCTGAATCCTGAAAGGGTAAGTATGCCCGATATTGACATTGATTTTGCCGATAAACGACGAGAGGAGGTATTAAATTATGTAATTGAAAAATATGGGCGCGAGAATGTTGCTCAAATTATTACCTTTGGAACAATGGCTCCAAGGGCGGCTGTGCGTGATGTGGGTCGGGCTTTGGGCTACCCTTATGCTGAGGTGGATAAACTTGCTAAATCTTTGCCTGCTCCAATTCTTGGCAAACAGTTCCCTCTTAAAGTATCTGTTAAAGATGACCCGACTCTTAAGGAAATATACAAAAATGATCCAAGGGCAAAAATCCTGCTTGATTATGCAATCAAATTGGAGGGTACGGTTAGACATGCAGGGACGCACGCCTGCGCTGTAGTTATCGCCGAGGATTCACTTGTTAACTATTCAGCTCTGCAATATGGAGCATCCGGCAATGATGAAATTGTTACGCAGTATTCTATGAAACCTTTAGAGGATTTGGGTCTTTTGAAGATGGATTTTTTAGGGTTGAAAAACTTAACAGTCATTGAAGAAACTGAAAAAATTGTTGAAAGGACTCAAGGAAAAGTTATTGATATCAATAAGATTTCTCTTAGGGATAAAAAAACTTTTAAATTGTTGCAAATGGCTGACACAACCGGTGTTTTTCAACTTGAATCCGGTGGTATGAAGAGGTATCTCAAGCAACTCAAACCTACAGAGTTTGAGGATATCGTTGCTATGGGCGCACTATATAGACCGGGTCCCATGGAGTGGATCCCAAAGTATATAGCTGGTAAGCATAACCCGAAAAAGGTTAAGTACTTGCATGAGTCTTTTAAAACGGTTCTTGAACCAACTCACGGAGTTGCTGTTTATCAGGAGCAGATATTGCAGATTGCCAGAGATTTTGCCGGTTTCACCCCCGGTGAAGCGGATATTTTAAGAAAAGCGGTTGGCAAGAAAATTTCTTCTCTTCTTTCTAAGCAAAGGGAGAAATTTATTGAAGGATGTATAAAAAATGGTCATAAAGCATCATTTGCAAAGGAAGTATTTGAAAAAGTTATTGAGCCTTTTGCCGGATATGGATTTAATAAAGCTCATGCAGTTTGTTATGGGTTGATTGCCTATCAAACTGCGTACTTGAAGGCTCATTTTCCCGTTGAATTCATGACTGCTCTTCTTTGTAGTGACGCTGCTAATACAGATCGCGTTGTCTTGGAGATTAAGGAATGTACTGAGATGGGCATAGATGTATTACCTCCTTCAATCAACGAATCCTTTTCACATTTTACCGTTGTTGATGAGAAAAAGATTCGTTTTGGCTTACTTGCCATAAAGGGAGTTGGTGAGGGCCCTATAAAAGCTATCATTGATAGCAGGGAAAAGGATGGCCCTTTTAAGTCTTTGGAAGATTTTGCGAAGCGAGTTCCTTATAATTTCCTTAACAAAAAGCTTATTCAGGCTCTAGCCTTAAGTGGCGCTCTGGATGAATTTGCAGACCGTAATCAAATATCCGAAAATTACGATGAGATATCCAAGTATGCAAAATATTCTCAGGCATCCGCTACTGATGGCCAGACTGATATTTTTGGTGTTTTAGGAGACTCCGACGGAAATGAGTGCTCTTTTATTCTTAGAGATGTCCCAAAGTCAACTAATATTGAACGTCTTCTGTTCGAAAAGCAGTTTTTAGGGATGTATGTTTCGGGACACCCACTTAGAGGATTCCGAAAATATATAGCGAAGAAGGGGCAATTAATCGGTTTGCTTACGCCTAAGGATATTAACAGGCAAGTTCAAGTTCTGGGCATTATTACCGGATTGAGAAGAATTTTAACGAAGGCCGGTTCATATATGGCGACTTTTGTTATAGAGGACCCCAGTGCGAAAGTGAATGCTATTATGTTTCCGAAGGCTATGGCTGGATATGGTTCTGAGTTGCGGGAGGACATGGTTGTTGGCTTTGCCGGCAAATTAGGGCATAGACAGGATCAATATCAGTTCGTGTGTGACACGGCAAAAATTTTGTCCATCGATACCATGACCGAGAATGCAAAAAATAGTGGTTTTTATGACCCTGATGATAAATCAAGTATAGCGCTTCGTATGTTAGATGATATTTTATCTGAAAGGGCTGAAGAGGAGAAAATTTTGGCCAAGGTGGAAGAATCCGTGGAGGTTGTTCCTTTTACCATTACAATCCCTGTAAATACCGATCCTCAGAGAATGAAGTCCCTGAAGGCACTTTTGCTTGATAATCAGGGTGACACTCCCGCTGAGTTGTATTTCTTAGAAGCTGAGAGAAAAATTAAATTACCCTTTGGGGTAAATGTATCTCCTGATCTTAGGAAAGATATAAATGATTTTTTAAATGTTGCCAATTAGATAGTTCTTCTCTAAAATTGGACTGAAATTTTTTATAATATTATGTCTAAATTTAGAACTCATACATGTAATGATTTAAGTGCTTCTAATATTGGTGAATCGATCGTTTTGTCAGGTTGGGTTAATCGGAGAAGGGATCATGGCGGTGTAATCTTTATTGATTTACGAGACAGATATGGCTTGACACAGGTTGTTTCGGAACCTGAAAATTATGCTGATGCTCATGAAAAGATGGATGAGGTTAGAAGTGAGTATGTTGTAATGATTGAGGGTGAGGTTAGGAAGAGACCAAGTGGACAGGAAAATAGCGCATTAGATACCGGTGAGATTGAGATTCTTGTGAAATCCGTGAAAATCCTTAATCCTTCAAAGACCCCACCTTTTGAAATAGATCAGGCAAAAGAAGTTAACGAGGAGCTTAGATTGAAATATAGATATCTGGATTTGCGTAAGGAAAGGCTTAAAAAGAATATTCTACTAAGAAATAAAGTAATCAAATTTATTCGTGATTTCCTTGATGGAGAGGAGTTCGTGGAAATTGAGACTCCAATCTTAATAAAAGGCACACCTGAGGGGAGCCGAGAGTATCTCGTACCATCTCGCCTTTATGAAGGCACATTTTATGTCTTGCCACAATCTCCTCAACAGCTTAAGCAGCTGCTTATGATTGCTGGGTTTGATAAGTATTTTCAAATTGCCAGATGTTTCAGGGATGAGGATCAGCGAGGTGACAGGCAACCTGAATTTACGCAGCTTGATATCGAGATGTCATTCGTTGACATGGAAGATGTCATGGTTGTTCAGGAGCGCTTGTTGATTGAACTTTGTGAAAAATTTGCTCCCCATAAGAAGGTTAAGGAGACTCCTTTTCCTGTGCTGACATACGATGAGGCCATGAATTTGTATGGAAGCGATAAGCCTGATTTGCGCTTTGATCTGCCTTTCTCCGATGTCTCCGATATAGCTAGTTCTTCTAAATTTTCAGTCTTTAGCTCTGCAATTGAGAGTGGAGGAGTTGTAAAGGCCCTTAGAGTGCCCGGTGGATCAGAGTTTACGCGAAAACAAATTGATGAATTCACGGAAATTGCAAAAATATATCGCGCCAAGGGTTTGGCCTATATCATTATCGATAATGATGGTCCCAGATCCCCAATTCTAAAATTCTTTGAAGAGGATGAAATAGCTTTGATTCTTGAAAGATGTAATGCAGAGACAGGAGATATCATATTCTTTTCCGCGGATAAATTTGAAATCGCTTGTGAGTCGCTCGGATATGTTCGTTTGGCTGTTGCAGGCACTCTTGAATTGGTTGATCCCGACCTTTTCGCCTTTTGTTGGATCAAGGATTTTCCTATGTTTGAGTATGATGAGGAGGAGGGTCACTTTAATGCTGTTCACCATCCTTTCACAGCACCTCACAGTTTTGAGGACATAGAGAAAAACCCTGAAAGCGCATTGGCCAAGGCATATGATATTGCTCTAAACGGCAATGAGATTGGTGGTGGTTCTATAAGAATTCATGAGCAGAAAATACAAAAGAAGGTTTTTGATATTCTTGGCATCACTGATGAAGATGCAGAGCAAAGATTTGGTCACATGCTGGAAGCATTTGAATATGGTGCTCCACCTCACGGTGGTATCGCCTGGGGCCTTGATCGCCTTGTTATGATTTTTGCAAATGAGCCAAATATTCGTGAAGTCATTGCGTTCCCTAAGGACCAGAAGGCAAAAGACCTTATGCTGGGGGCACCGTCTCCAATGCCAGTGGAACAACTTGAAGAACTACATATAAAGGTGGATTTAAAGGAGGAATAATGCTAGAATAATAGGACTTTAATTGCATTTTGATGCCCATTTGGTTGAAAGTAATCTTAATCGTTGCCGGAGCAATCGCCTTGATTGCTGGTCTATTCCGATATATTCGCTATAGAATGAATCTTGAAAGATCTTTTAATATGGTTTTTCTTGATATTCGTGTTCCCAAGAGAGAGTCAAAGGAAGATAGAGAAATTGAGGGCGAATCCTATTCTACCCAAAAGGATTTCAAAGAAATTAGCGGTGGCGTAATGACTCAATTTTTTGAATCTCTCCATAGTCTTTATACCAGAGAGTGGTATAAAATTTTTACATCACAAGATTTTCTTTCTTTTGAATATGCTGTTTTGGATGGTCAGGTTAGGTTTTTTATAGTTTGTCCCCGAAGCTTGGTTGAGCAGGTTGAAAAACAGCTTACTGCATTTTATCCCGAATCACATGTTGAACAAGTTGAGGATTACAATATTTTCCAGCCCAAGTGCAAGGTTGAGTCACTTTATATCATTGCAAAGAAGAATTTTTGGTTTCCTTTTAAAACCTTCAGTCGAATGACTGCCGATCCCTTGAATTCTATTATTAATTCTTTATCCAAAATTGGTAAGGATGAAGGTGCTGCGATACAGATTATGGTTCGCCCCCGTAAGGATGGATGGCAAAAAAAGGGTCGCAAGGTGGCTAGTAAAATTTTTCAAAGCAAGGGATCCTCAAATTTGCAGTGGTTTAATCCCCTTTCTTGGATAAGTTCATTTTTTGAGCTTATAGTTCGAGGAGAAAGTGTGCAGAATATGGATAAGGATGGTGTCAACACAAGAACCACCCCAATTACAGATGAGGAGGTTAAGGCTATCGAAGAAAAGAATGCCAAGTCCGGTTTCGAAACAATTATACGAGTTGTTTCTTCGGCTGCCACTAAAAAGGATGCACGGGATAATATTCTGGCTATGAGAGGTGCATTCTCTCAATTTAATACAACTAATGCCAACCAATTGGATTATACGAGATGGCACAGTAATAAGACTCTTGTTTCAAATTTCATCTTCAGGAATTTTAGGCGTGGTATTCATCAATTCGTTCTTAGAC
>JAQBYK010000065.1 GCA_027622635.1 bacterium | reverse complement strand
CGGAATTTCTTTGTTTCCATCGGGTGTATCTACTTTTTTAACTGTCATCTCATTTAATGTGAGGGTACCGGTTTTATCTGAACAGATTACTGTAGTTGCGCCTAGTGTCTCTATAGAATTCATTTTTCTTGTGATGGCTTTTTTGCGAGCCATTACTTGTACCCCTAGTGCTAGAGTAAGGGTTACAATGATTGGCATTCCTTCCGGAATTGCCGATACACCTAGTGCAACTGCTGTTAAAAGCATTTCAACAACGTCAATTCCTCGTAAATAGCCTAAAATAAACAGTATTGCTATAAGTATTAGTGTAACTAGCGCAATTTTTTTTCCCAGAGTGTCCAATTGGATTGTAAGTGGGGAGCGGGATTTTTCTTGTTTTGAAACGAGATCTATGATTTTTCCGAATTCCGTGTTTATGCCGGTGGCGTATACTTTAGCTTTGGCGCGTCCTGTTGTAACAATTGTGCCTTTGAACAGTTTTCCTTGTCTTCCGTCTCCAAGCTCTTTGTTTACAGGCACACTCTCTCCTGTGAGCATGGATTCATCTGCTTTTAGTGAAAAGGCCTCTAATATTTGGCAATCTGCAGGCATTTTTTCTCCCTCAGATATTAGTATCAAATCTTCCGGAACCAATTCTTTTATTGCTACCTCCTTTTCTTCTCCATTTCTGACAACAATGGCTGTTTGTACAACCATTTTTTTGAGTGCGGCAACTGCATTTTCGGCTTTGTATTCCTGGATGAATCCTATAATCGAGTTGATAATTACTATTGCGAATATTGCAAATCCATCGATAAGTTCTCCTAGAAAAATAGAAACACTCCCGGCAACTATTAGGACGATTATTAGAAAGGAAGTAAATTGTGAAACGAAAATTTTTAACGCGGTGAATTCCTTTTTGCTTGGGATTTCGTTAAATCCGTATTTGCGCAAATTGGCTTGGTACTGCGCTAAAGTAAGCCCTTTTTCCAGGTATGAAGAACTAAGTTCAGTCATTAGGTGAGGTGATTTTTCCCTATACTAGCAAATTTCCCAGAATGGTTCTAGTTTCTTAACGTTTAGAGAACTGTGGAGCTTTACGAGCTTTTTTAAGACCGAATTTCTTGCGTTCTTTTGTTCTGGAATCACGAGTTAGTAGACCTGCCTTCTTGAGAGTTGGTTTGTTTAGAGGGTCTGCTTCTACCAATGCTTTTGAAATACCGTGTCTTAACGCTTCAGCTTGCGATGAAATACCTCCACCGGATATAACCGCACTTACATCGAATTTCTGCTTATTTCCTGTAAGTGTTAGTGGTGACTTCACTAAACCGATTAGTGTTTTGACAGTTATGTATTTGTTGATTGGCAAATTATTTACAGTTATTTCGCCGGTACCTTTGTATAGTCTTACCCTGGCAATTGAACTTTTACGTTTTCCGTTTGCGTAATGATATTTACCTTTTGGAGTAGGTGTTTTTTTGACTTCTTCCTCTTTTGTAGTTTTTTTAGTTGGCATTATTTATTGATTATACTTCTAGGGTTTCCGGATTTTGGGCTTCATGGGGATGTTCTTCTCCCGCATAGAGCTTTAGTTTTTTCATGAATATTTTTCTTAGCTTATTCTTTGGTAGCATACCGCTTACAGCTAATTCAAGTATTTTAGTTGGTTTTTTTTCTAATACATCCTTTGCGCTTTCGGATTTTAATCCGCTTGGGTAACCTGAGTGACGGTGATACATCTTGTCTGTTAATTTTTTTCCGGTGAGCTTAACTTTTTCTGCGTTTATAACTATAACGAAATCTCCACAGTCCATGTGAGGTGTAAAAATAGCTTTGTCTTTGCCTCTAAGCTTATTTGCTATACCTGTTGAAATACGCCCGAGAGTTTTGTCTTTTGCATCCAGGATGTACCATTTTCGGTCTATACTATCTACTTTTGGAATGTGTGTTTTCATAATATTAAACTAATTCTAATTGAACTACAGGAGCATTGTCGCCGTTTCTATAACCCAGTTTTGTTATCCTGGTGTATCCTGAATTGCGATCCTTATATTTTCCTATCAAAACATCAAGTAATTTTCTTGAACTGTTCTCATGTTGTAAAAGCTGTTCGATTTTTCTTATTGCGATTTTCTTGTCTTCTCCTTTTGCTATGTTTATTAACCTTTCTACGAATGGTTGAACTGCTTTTGCTTTTGCAGTTGTGGTTTTAATCTTTTCATAGATTATCACCGACATTGCAAGATTACGCATTATTGCAGTTGTGTGGTCTTTATCTGATCCTAGTTTTACCTTTTTTACCTTGTGTCTCATGATTTTGTGTAAATGTTAGTCTTCAGAAAGGGTTAAATTCTTCTTTTCCAATGCGGCTGCAACTTCGTTAAGGGCTTTCTTTCCAAAACCTCTTAGATTGGATAATTTGCTTTCCGTACATTTTGATAACTGTTCTATGGAACCAATTCCTCCGTTGATAAGAGCATTTAGAGTCCTTGGTGAGAAGCCCAGTATTTCGATTGGAGTGTAGGATTCTTGCGTAGGTTTGTTCGCTTCTTGTTCTTGTTCTTTCTCTAAAATAGATTTTATGTCTGACATGTAGTTTTCTTCAACCATAATGTTGTCGGTATTGAATAGGTTGAAGTAAGATTGTAATAAGTTCGAAGCAAATTTTAGAGACTCTTCACTGCTGATTGTTCCATTTGTTTCCACTTCCAGTGTCAATTTATCCAGATTTGTCATTTGGCCTACACGAGTAGCTTCAACATCAAATCTAACCTTCTTTACAGGAGTGTAAAGTGCGTCAATAAGTATGATGTTTGGATCCGCTTCGTCTTTTTGTCTTAGAGTGGCCGGAATATAACCAACGCCCTTTTCGACTCGCATCTCTATTTTCAGTTTATTTCCTTTTTCTACCGTACAAATATAAAGATCTGGATTAAGAATTTCTACTTCAGCGGTACATTTGATGTCTTTTGCATATATTTCTCCGCTCTTAGAAGTTTCCAAAACGATGGTTGACGCTTTTGTGTCAGTTTTTTTGATGTCGAGCAATTTAAGATTCAGGGTGATATCAAGGACACTCTCTTTTACTCCCTTAATTGTTGAGTACTCGTGGTTAGTGCTGTCTATCTTTATGGCTGTGACACATGCCCCGGGGAGGGAAGACAAAAGAACTCTGCGTATGGCATTACCGAGGGTTACACCGTATCCCGTAGGCAGAGGACCCATTGTGAAAATCACGTGATTGTCCGCGATTACATCGGTTTTTATTTTGGGTATCCCAATTTCTTCTTGAATTTGATGCATGGTGGGCAGTTGTTAATTATTTAGAATAGTATTCAGTAATAAGTTGATGTTCGATTATTTTCTCTATGTCATCTTCGTCCGGGTGTGCGATTACCTCTCCCTGTAGTCCTTTAAGGTCTGACTTGAGCCATTTGGGTGTCTTGTGTTTTGCCGACTTGGCTGAATCAAACAGCTTTGATTCTTTGCTTTTTGTGCGAATTTCGAATTTGTCCCCTTCTTTTACCTGAATTGATGGAGTTTTGACTTTTGTCCCATTTAGAACTACCAGTCCATGACTTACCATTTGTCTTGCCTGTGGTCTTGAGCTTGCCAGTCCGGCTCTGAAAACGACATTATCCAGTCTTTGTTCCAGGAGTTGCAAATATCTCATACCTGTTATTTCATCACTTGAACTTGCAAGTTTATAATATTTTCTTGATTGTTTTTCGCTTATTCCATACATGTATCGAGCTTTTTGTTTTTCTCTTAATTGTTTGTTGTACTCGGATAGTTGTGAAAACCTTTTTTGTCCATGTTCTCCCGGTTTATATCCTTTTTTCTCAAAGGCCTTGGTTTTACTCTTTCCATTGCTGAAAAGCATTACTCCCAGCCTTCTTGATAGCCTTGTTATTGGTCCTGTGTATCTTGACATATTTTATACTCGGCGTCGTTTTTTCTTACGACATCCATTATGTGGTATTGGTGTTAAATCCGTTATTGATAAAATGCTTAGTCCGCTCGCTGAAAGCCCCCTAATTGACTGCTCTCTTCCACTTCCAACTCCTTTTACCTGTACATGAACCCTTTCAAGTCCGTACACTTTTGCCTTTTCTGCGGCATTCTCCGCTGAAACTTGTGCTGCATATGGTGTAGCTTTTCTTGCTCCCTTAAATCCGCTTGCCCCGGATGAACTCCAGGCTATAACATTCCCATTGGGTTCTGTAAGTGTGATGATTGTGTTGTTGTATGAAGCTTGTACGTAAGCATTTCCAAGTTCTACGGTTCTTCTCTTGCGTGATTTCTTGGTAGGTGCTTTTTTCTCAGCTTTTTCTTTTTTCTTCTCTTCGGCCATTATGTTATTTAGTTACGGTTTTCTTGTTTGCTATGGTTTTCTTCTTTCCTTTTCTTGTTCTACAGTTGTATCTGGTTCTTTGTCCTCTTACGGGTAGTCCTTTTTTGTGTCTAAATCCCCTGTATGAACCAACCTCTTGAAGGCGCTTAACGTCCATTGCGATTTTCCTTTTCAGGTCTCCTTCTGTCTGTAATTTTTCAATGTGTTCACGGAGAGTTCCAACTTCTTTTTCTGTTAAATCTTTAACTTTACAGTCTTTTTCAATGCCGGAGTCTTCCACTATTTTCCCGGCAATGCTTCTTCCTATACCGAAGATCGCAGTTAGAGCTGCTTCAACGCGTTTTTCTTTAGCTAGGTTTACACCTGCGATTCTTGCCATTATTCCAGTTAAATTCTAGGTAGTCAGCACTCTTGGGGGAAGAATACTGACTACCTAAGATTTAATTAACTAACCTTGCTTCTGCTTATGGCGCTTGTTTTTCTTGCAAACTACTCTAATAACACCATTTCTCTTGATAACTTGACACTTGTCGCAAATTTTTTTAACTGATGCCCTTACTTTCATAATTTTTTGCCGCTATTTCTATAGGTTATTCGTCCTTTTGTCAGGTCGTATGTGCTTATTTGTACTGTTACCTCATCTCCCGGAAGTATCTTGATATAATGCATCCTCATTCTTCCTGACAGGTGTGCTGTAATTGTGTTTCCGTTTTCGAGTTCTACTTTAAATTCTGTGTTTGGCAATGGTTCTATAACCGTTCCTTGTAATTCTATAGTGTCATCTTTTCCCATGTAGATGCCCTTTTTTAAGGAAATTGGTCCAAAAAAGCTATTGGATTTTACATTAGAGAAGTAGCTTATGCAAGTGGTTTTTTCTTGTTTTAGCTAGTCAAAATTTCGCTGCCATTTTGTGTGACCAAAATCGTGTTTTCCTCTTGAACTGCAGGTGAACCGTCTTTTGTCACTAAAGTCCAATTATCCCTTAGTGTTAGCATTTCGCTTGTGCCAACTGAAAAAATGGGCTCTAATGCTAAAGTCATACCTGTTTTTAGTATTGGTCCCTCCTTTCCATCCCAATAATTCAGAACAATGGGGGATTCATGTAAACTTCGGCCGATTCCGTGACCTGTCAGATCTTTTATCACCTTGAATCCGGCGCTTTCTATAGTCTTTTGTATTATTTTGGATATATCACCCAGGTGAATACCCGGTTTGACCAGGTCAATTGCCTTGGAAAGTGCAGTTTTAGCTGTTTCTATAAGTTTACTTTTAACTCCTGAAATTTCTCCAACGCCTACTGATCTCGCAGCGTCAGTGTATAGTTCCTCATAGATCACACCGCAGTCTACTGTGAAAAGGTCACCGTCTTTGAGTATTTGATCCTTGCTTGGTATCCCATGAACGATTATCTCGTCTATGGCCGTGCATAAAGTAGCAGGGAAACCATGATATCCTTTAAATGCAGGTTTACCTCCCTTATGTCTAATCAGATTTTCAGCAAATTGATCTAATTCCCATGTGGAAACTCCGGGTTTTGCTCTTTTTACGCATTCATTAAGAACTTCTGCTAAAATTTGTCCACTTTTGCGCATGGACTCTATTTCTTTCTCTGATTTGATAGGAATAGACATGTATTAGGCGAAAAGTGGATCCAGGATTTCATATGCAAGTTTTTCTACTTCTTCAATAGATCCTTCTCCGTTTATCTTTATAAGCTTATCCGCATACATTTGGATAGCCGGCATGGTCTCATTTTGAAAAGCATCTAATCTATTGTGTATGGCAGAAGCATTGTCATCTTTTCTTACAGTTAATGTTCCTCCGCATTCACATTTTTCCCCTTTGTAGTCTGCCGGGAATACGGTTTTACATGTGTCACAAATTCGTCTGGTAGTAAGTCTGGCAAGTGCTGTATCCATTGAAATTTCAAGAAGAACTCCTTTGTATTCGCGCTTATATTTTTCCAGTAAAGCATTTAAGGTTTCCGCTTGTACTACTTTTCTTGGAATACCATCAAATAATACCGATTTTCCTTCGCCTAGGTTTTTCATGAAATTTTCTACTATTTCCATTACCACTTCATTTGAAACCAGATTTCCCGCCTCAATAATTGCTTTTACTTTTTTACCAAGCTCGCTGTCTTCTGCGGAGAGTTTGCGTAATTCTCCACCTGTTTCAAAAACTTCCAAGCCATATTTGTGTGCAACCAGTTTGCCAATGGTCCCTTTTCCGGCACCTTGCATTCCAAAGAAAATTAAATCCATGGTTAATGGTTAGATAATATAAAGTTTATGTGAATATTATATCACTATTTTAATAGAATTTCTTGTAATCGTGCATTACAAGTTGAGCA
>JAQBYK010000064.1 GCA_027622635.1 bacterium | reverse complement strand
CTTCTCAAATATCCTATTCAAGGGTTCCACGGAGTCCTTAATAATTCTATTTCTAGCTTTGTTCGAGCTCTTAATGCAATTAAGGAGCAAAAAGAACAAGCTGCCTAAAAATTTAACCCAAATATTATGGCTGATGAAGAAAACAAAGAGGAAGCTCCCAAAACTGAAACAGCGACTGCTACAGCTGAACCTTCAGTTAACCTCAGTAAAAATGCTGAAAAAATTCTAGAGTTGGTAGAAAACCTACCTGTTCTTGAGCTTGCTTCTCTAGTAAAAGCTCTTGAAGAAAAATTCGGAGTTTCCGCGGCTGCACCTATGATGATGGCCGGTGCTGCTGCCCCTGCCGGTGGAGGCGATGATGACGCTGGTGAAGAAGGTGGTGGAAAGAAAAATGTAGTACTGGCTGCTGCCGGTGGTCAAAAAATCGCTGTGATTAAGGCTGTACGTGAAATTACCGGTCTTGGTCTAAAAGAAGCAAAAGACATCGTCGATAGTGCTCCAAAAGCGGTTAAAGAGGGCTGTGATGCAGAAGAAGCTGCAGAACTCAAGAAAAAGCTTGAAGAAGCAGGTGCGACTGTAGAGTTGCAATAGTAAGAATTATCAGAAGCGCCCGTTGATTTAGTCGACGGGTGCTTTTTTGATTATTTTCTCCCGGATGGGCTATGGTGTTTGGTTTCGATGGCCTGTGCTCTAAATATTGAATTTACGAAGAATTTATTAGGGTTGGTGGATTGATTGATGGTGGATTGATTGATGGTGGATTGATTTGATGGTTTGTGCTCAAAACACTGTGTTGACGGGATTGGCTTTTACTTCTTGATTCGTCCGCACGGACAATTTAAAATCTCGTAGATGACCACGACTTTGCGGGTATTGATCTTAGATTTCGCATGGATGCGCACCCCCCTTGGAATGATTTCAGGATCGTCGCTAAGCGATTTTGCCGTAGATCTATGAAAGTAGGATTGACGAATTGGTTTCCAAGACAAAAACCGAGAACATTGTCTCATCTCGTAACGTTACGAGATCACAACAAGAAAGTGTTGTTGTTGCAAGTGCGGGCACTTAGATTCTAGTTCGAAATGCAGTTTTTCCGAGACAAAAAACGGAAATATTGTCTCGTCTCGGGCCGGCCCGAGATCACAACAAGAAAGTATTGTTGTTGCAAGTGCGTGGCTCAGATTCTTATTCGGATCGCAAATAATTATCCCTATTTTCCCCTCTTCCCCCTTTACGATTTGCCTAAAATCTGTTACAATGTAGGGAATATAAAAATAAAAAATGGCAGATCCAAATAGTGCAGAAACACCGGCCATCACTGTTACCAGTCAAACTCCTGTTGCCAGTCCACAAGAAGTGGTTCCTGCATTTGATGATAACGCTGAAATGATAAAAAACATCGTTTCTACAGAGACCGGCGAAGGAGCTCAAAAAAATTATGTTCCGGATATAGACAAATCTGTTCTGGAAGAAATGCAACCCCCAAAAAGCATAGCTTTGGCTATTTTCAGGGCTCTTTTCATTCTAATATTTTTGGCTGGCCTTGCTTCACTAGCTTTTTTTGGCTCACAATTTACAGATAAATTAGACTTTTTTAATGAAAAATTTGGCTTTTCAAATGTTTCCAAGGAGATAGCGGCAAGTAATGCGGAAATCATTACTCTACAAACCAATCTAAATCTGAGTAAGTATCTCCAGGCTAAGGCATACTTAGATAAATTTAGTTTTGATGGTGATTTCTATATCCAAAATTATGATATAGCAAACAGTCAAACATCTTCAAACACTGAAAAGAGTCAGGCTGTTTCAAATATGGCCATTCTCAAACCGGGACTTAAGGAGTCATTTATCGCAGCAAGGGGTAAATTAACTGAAAGCTTTACCGCTCCACTTGTAGATACCGGTAAAAGCAAATCACTCAAATCATTCTTCTTTGGTGGTGACGCAGATCAGATCGATGATTCTGCTTCATCCTACGAATTAATAGGCCTATATCAAACCGAACTTCAAACCGGTCTAAATGAGAAAACAGCAGCTTTGGCAAATAGTGCAGACTCGGCTGCAAAAAGAGAATTCAAAAATTACAGTCAAATATCAAGATTGATAGGCAATTCCGGATTAAACGGTGTCCTTGTTCAAACTGATTTTGATGCATTAACAGACGAGGAAATCTACAATCTAATCAAAAAAGTTAATTCTTTGATTGTAAATGATCTTAGTATTATTCAAACAATTAAAAATGCCCGCATTAAATGGTCTGACATTATTAACGAGATCGACCTGCGAACTACTACGGTGGATCGACATTATACCGAGAATTACTATGAAGATTTGGGAGGTGTTCGATATACAAGTTATGACTTTGATTCTGAAGCCCGAAACATCTCTATAATGGGTGAAACAAAGACTATTGATACTCAAAATTTTACTATGATTGCCGACTTGATTGATGAGCTTAATCGTTCTGAGCTTTTCAGCAACGGTGAAATGCACGCATTTTCCAAGAGTGGATCGTTAGAGAGTGGCTATACCGCCAGTATACGCTTATCCCTAGACCTTGAGGAAGAAGGCGACCCCTTGCAATCGCAGGAAGTTGTCCAGGATGCGGAGATTCCCGAATTTTTGCTTAACTAATAATAAACATGGCTAATACTTCTTATAGAATGATGGAACGAAGGCAGAAGCTGCAATTGAGATCATATCTTCTTTTATGCCTCGTATTTGCTTTGGGTATTTCTTATTTTTCCTATATGAAATGGCAGGAACTCGACCATGCAAAGGAAGGGGTGAAAAATAATCAAGCTTTGTTATTGGATTTGAGAGAGAAAGAAAGTGATGAAAAATCGATTTATGAATCAAAGAAAGCTGCGTTTGATCAGCAAAACAAGGAAATTGAGCAAAGAATCGCGACCGTTTTTCCTGTTTCGGACGAATACACCGCTTTGACACGTCAAATCGACCAATATGAAAAAGAATTGGCTAGCAAAAGTAAGGCATTTGAAGTTTCTAATCTGGACTTTCAAAATCCGTTAGTTATGACAGATTATTCCATATTGCCGGTTCGCATGAATATAAGGAGTTCCAGTGATAATTTTACGAAATTTCTTCATTTGATGGAGAATTCCGGAAGCCTTGATGACAATGTACGACTAATGGATATTTCATCAATTCGACTTAACTTTGAGAATAGTGATGGAAAAACAAAAGTCGAAAATATCAATTTTTCCGTACAAATAAATGCATATTTTCAAAACACCTAATGGCAGACGCCCAAGTTCAACAATCTGGTGCTTCAACACAGCAGGTCACAACGACTCAGCAAGCTTCTGTGCAAACAGTTCAAGTTCCTCAGGCTGAAGGACAAGCGGCAGCACCCGTTGCTGGCGCGCCAGCCGTAGCTCCAGTTCCTGCTGTAGTTGCAATTCCTGCGGTTCCAGCAGTACCAGCTCAACAAGCAGCAGCATCGGCTCCCGCTACTCAACCTGCTACCAGTGCACCTGCCGCAACTGCGGCAGCACCCGCTGAAACTCCCGCTCCGCCGGCAAAAATAGCTCCCACAAAAGAAGAACTGGCCGCAACATTAAAACAACTGCAAGACAGCGTTCTTGCCGCAAATATTCCTCAACTTGTGATGATTGCCATTAGTTATGCTCTTGATGGTGGAAGTAGTGATATTCATATTGAGCCACAGGAAACCCATGTTCGAATCCGTTATCGTATCGATGGTGTACTTCATATTGTTGTTGAATACCCAAACAATCTACATCCGGCTGTCGTTTCTCGTGTTAAGATTATGTCTAATCTCAAGATTGATGAACAAAGGCTCCCACAAGATGGACGTGCGGAAGTTACCACTAAAGAAGGGCGTGAGATGGACCTTCGTGTTTCCACCTTGCCGACTGTAAATGGAGAAAAGATCGTTATGCGTATCCAGGATAAATCAAAGAAGATCCCTTCTCTGGATGTCCTGGGTATTACAGGTATCGGCCTCAAAAATCTTGAAGACGCACTTCAGTCCCCTAATGGGATCCTAATCAATACCGGACCTACCGGATCAGGTAAAACAACCACTCTTTATGCTTGTTTGACCCGCTTGAATAAGCCTGATGTTAATATTATGACTATTGAAGATCCGGTTGAAATCGGTCTGGATGGACTTAATCAAAGTCAGGTTCATCATGACATTGAGTACGATTTTGCATCCGGCATGAGATGTGCCCTTCGTCAGGATCCGGACATTATCATGGTTGGTGAGATCCGTGATAAAGAAACCGGCACAACTGCCATTGAAGCCGCTCTTACAGGTCACCTTGTTTTTTCTACGCTTCATACCAATAGTGCTGTTGAGTCGATCACTCGTATTATAAATATGGGGATTCAACCATATTTGATAACTTCTACAATTGAATTGATTATTGCTCAGAGGTTGGTTCGCAGACTTTGCGAGAAATGTAAAAAGCCGGCTGAGACCTCCCCGGATTTAATAGAGTTAGTCAAAAACGCGCTTGGAAGCATAAAAGTAGAAGGTGAAGTTGACCCTGCCCTAGCTGAAAAACTTGAGTTTTTTGAACCTGTAGGGTGTGAAGAATGTGGCAAAGTTGGATATAAAGGTCGAGTTGGTCTTTATGAAGTATTTAGAATGAATAATGAGCTTAGAAAACTTATCGAAGCTTCCGCGAGTGTGATGGATATCCAGGTAGCCGCTCAAAAAAATGGAATGATCACCCTTGAACAAGCCGGAATCATCAAGGCTCTCGAGGGAATGACCTCTCTTGATGAAGTATATCGTGTAGCACGTAAAGCCGAATAAAATGCCCGAAGAAAAAAAAGATTTTGCATCCACGGGGACAGAAAGCTTTGCAATTAAAGGCCAAAGCATATCGAAAGATCATACGGTCCTAAATATTGTTGAGTCTGATACCGAAGACATAGACAAAGCTAAGGATAAATCTAAAGAAAATAAAACCGGCTTATTCCAAAGAATAAATCTTTACTTCATATCAAGATCCGCTGTTAAGGTAAAAGATAAGGCAAATTTCTTTCATCTACTTGGAGTAATGATTAATGCGGGCATTCCGATGGTTAAAGCGCTGCAGTCATTAGTGGCGCAACTGGAAAAAAGCCCCAGACTTAAGATGATTGTCGAACAACTGTCTAAAGATATTGAAGGTGGAGGAAGTCTTTCAAAGGGTATGGCAAAGTTTGATAAGATATTTGCCGAGGCCGAGGTTGGAATGGTGCAATCAGGTGAAGCTGCCGGCCAATTGACCCAAGTCCTGGATAATCTTGCGAGTGATGCCGAGAAGGCATACAGCATTAAATCGAAGGTTAAGAGTGCGATGATTTATCCGATTGTGATTTTTCTACTATTGATTGCCGTTATTGTTGCGATGATGGTGCTTGTTATTCCTAAATTGACCGACCTTTTTGCATCAACCGGCAGTGAACTACCTTTGATTACAAGGATAGTTGTAGGAATGAGTGATTTCCTTATAAATGAAAAGTTGACCTTGATGCTCGGAATTATCGTGCTGGTTGGGGCATTCATTATGTTTAAAAAGACTGAAACCGGGCGGTATACCATGGATACTGTCAAACTACGGATTCCTATATTTGGAATGTTGTTTCAAAAGGCTTATTTGTCACGATTTGCGAGGTCTCTAAGTAACTTACTTGATAGTAATGTTACGATAATCGATACTCTTGAAATCACCGCAAACTCCATTGGTAACGAGGTATATCGCAAAAGACTGATGCTTGCGGTTGAAGATATGAAGCAAGGAATACCTTTGGCGGAGAATCTAAATGACAGTTATCTTTTTCCTCCAATGCTTGTAAATATGATAGATGTTGGTGAGAAAACCGCCCAGTTGGGAGAGATCTCAGCCAAGGTTGCGGCGTTTTATGAAGATGAAGTTGACACCGCGGTGGCGGGTATTTCCAAGATCATTGAGCCCGTGATATTGATCGTTATTGGCTTATCCGTGGGATTAATCGTGGCCGCAATCATGTTGCCGATCATGAAGCTTTCCGATATTTCAAGCAACGCTTAACAGATTGACTTGAGTTTTTTTTATAGATGATTAAAATGGAGTTAAAGTAATTAACCTCAATTTCTTATGAAAACTAAAAAAGTACTCGGTTTCACGCTGATCGAGCTTTTGATCGTGATAGCGATCATCGGTATTTTGGCTGTGGCATTCCTGCCAAGTCTGCTGGGCGCACCGGCTAAAGGACGAGATGCGCAAAGGATAGCTACTGTGCAGAAAATCTCTGGATTTTTGGTAACTCAGATCCTCTCTGGTGGTCTTACAGAGGCTACAGGCTGTATAGATCCCGGAAAAACATCTACAGGCTGGGGCAAGCTGTTTGCAGATAATGTAGCTAATTTTGGTGGCAAGTTCCCTACTGATCCTCAGTATTCAGCAGATTCAGGGGGCGAGTCAGAGGGCGAGTCAGAGGGCGGGTCAGCGTCATACTTTAATACTGCTTATGCGGCAGTAGAAGGACTAACTGTTTGTGATAAGATGTATGGCATAATTAAGTATAGTGATAAGACTGATACTAAATATTCCTATGGTGTTTATATCAAAGTTGAAGAAGATGACAATTCAAATATTGCTTGTGATCAGATGAATGTTTCCAATCCGGTAATTGGTACTGGTGGAACAGGAGACACCGCTTGCTTCCTAGCGTTGCTTCAGTAGTTTAACCCTAATTCTAAAAGTCCGGCCTTTCCAAGGTCGGACTTTTTTTGTATGATGTATATTG
>JAQBYK010000063.1 GCA_027622635.1 bacterium | reverse complement strand
TATACCACGTTCTATTTGTTCGGTCAAGGCGCTGTGCGGTTCCATATATACAGTACACAAACATTTAGGACACCGTGGTAAGGTTAAATGGCTTATAAATAACCAAAAACACGATGTCCCAAGCAGAAATTAACAAAATAAAGGCAGAAGTGAAAGAAAAACAGCTAGCGAAGATACGCTGGCAGTGGTTCAAAGAATACAAGAAACATAAGAATGTGTCTTTTGTATGCCGAATTACGGCATTAGTAGAAGTGTTTTCTATTAAAAATCCCCGGGGATTTTCAGAAGAAACAATCAAACTGATCTTAAAAATCAGGAAAAGAACAAAGAGAGGTGCTGAATATATCTGGTTTGAGTTGAAGGACAGGTACCCAATTCATGTCTCTGTAACAGGTGTATACAAGATTTTGAAGAGGAATAGATTGATCCGGGAAAGGCGGAGCCACTCGTCTCAATGGATTACAAAAAATCACCACTTTCCTCAATATTCGACGCTCTTTCAATAGAGCCTAAATTTTTGACATATACACAAAATGACGATAGGTTTAGATCTTAGTTAATTAACCTACAAACATTATGTCCCCGGAAACACCACGTGTGGCAATAAACGGTCTTGGAAGAATTGGCCGTTCTTTAATGAGAATTAATGAGACCCGAACTCCTGACACGGAAGACAGGCATACAGTTAGACTTGGCGAAAATAATGGCCTGAATATAGTAGCTGTAAATGATCTAACACCCTTGCCGGCAATGGCTCATCTTCTTAGAAGAGACAGCGTCCATGGAGCTTTCCCGGGAGAAGTGGAAGTTGATAATGAAGGTCAACAACTAATAGTTAACGGACATAGAATTGCTTACCATCAAGAGCGTGACCCAAGTAAATTACCATGGGGAGATCTTGATGTAGATGCAGTGATAGAAGCTACCGGCGTATTTCGTCAACGAAGCCAGGCCGCAGGACATCTTGAAGCCGGAGCAGAAAGAGTATTGCTTACTGTTCCAGGTAAGCCGGACCAAGATGGAACAGAAGTGGATAATACGGTGGTTTTTGGTGTAAATGAAGACGATCCAAGAGATGAGGTTGTATCTCTGGCTTCTTGTACTACCAACGCCGCAGGACCACTGCTTAAAGTTATTCTTGAAGAGATTGGGGAAATCCAAGGAGGAGTGCTTCGAACAACTCATGCTTATACTAATGATCAAAACCTTGGAGATGGTCCTCACAGTGATGTATTCAGGGCAAGAGCAGCTGCGGAAAACATAATTCCAACCGGCACGGGAGCATCAGTAGCGGTTGGGAAAATAATGCCGGAGTTAGCAGGAAAATTAATTGGCAATTGTGACAGGGTACCTGTGCCGGATGGATCAATTCTACATTTAGATCTTTTTATGAAAGACGAACAAGATCCGGAAAAAGTAAGAAAAGCTATTCAGAAAGCCGCATTAGGTAGATTAAAAGGAATACTGGCGGTTACAAACGACCCACTGGTATCGAGAGATATAATTGGTAGACCCGAATCAAGCATTGTTCCAACTTTACTGTTAAGTGTAAGAGGACAAGTTATTGCAGTTAGTAGCTGGTACGATAATGAATGGGGTTACTCAAACAGAGTTTGGGAATGGGCAGTTGGCTCAAAAGGGTAAGTCTTTACAGCCCCAACTTAGCACTATATACTATCAAGTGCTAAGGCAAACCAAGACACCATGTCAGAGGAACGAAAAAAAAGAGTGCTACAAGCGATAGTAAAACATTTCATAAACACAGCTGAACCGGTTGGATCTAACACTATCCTGGTAAGCTATCAGTTTCACGTATCCCCCGCCACAATAAGAAACGACATGATGTCTCTTGAGCGTAGCGGATATATTCAACAACCACACACTTCCGCTGGAAGAATCCCAACCGACAAAGGTTATCGCCTATTTGTAGATGAAATGGCGGATTTTGGCAAAGCGAGAGAAGAAGCGCTCATAGCACTAAAAACAATTCGCAAACAATATAAGGTGGAAAAAGTTAAGGAAGAGCTATATGATGCCGTTTCGCTACTTGCACGAGCCACTAAATCCGTTAGTTTTGCAACTACTCCGGACAATCCAAGGACATTTTTCCTGGGAATGTCTAATGTACTCCGAGAACCGGAGTTTTCACACGATTCAGTAAGGGCAAGTGAGGTAATTGAGGTACTTGAGCGAGGTGATAACTTCGTAAACACTCTAAGGTCACTCGATATCACAGAAAATATCCGCACCTTTATTGGTGAAGAAAATATTCTTCCACAAATACAAAGTTGTAGTATCATTGTAAGTAAATATTTGAAAGATGGATTTGAAGGATATCTGGGAATTCTTGGACCAAAACGCATGAACTACGCATACAATATAGTATTACTTGAAGAAATTAAAAAATTACTAAATGGATCTTAAAAAGAAAGTTGAGAAAGCAAAAAAAGAGGCAGGTAAACATGACGAGCTTGAAAAACTGCGCAAAGATCTTGAAGAAATGACAGAATTGGCCAAACGCACTATGGCCGATATGCAAAACCTAAAACGCAGACAAGAGGAAGAGCGAAAACTACTTATAACACTGGCTAACGTGGATTTGCTAAGACAAACACTACCAATACTCGACAATCTGGATAGGGCGAGCCAACATGTACCGGAAGGCGCAGAAGAATGGTTTAAAGGAGTTGAAATGTCTATAAACCAACTCCACCAAATATATAATGAACTTGGATTAGTAGCTATGGAAACTCTAAATAAACCATTTGATCCGGATCTCCATGAGGCTTTAGCCCAAGGACCGGGAGAAAAAGACACTGTAATTGAAGAACTCGAAAAAGGGTATATGTTGGGAAACAAAGTAATCCGCCACGCCAAAGTCAAAGTTGGCGATGGCAGTTAATATAAACATTTAACCACACTCTTTATGCAACAATTTGAATACAAAGTCCTATGGTCAACACACAAAATAGGTATTTCCAGAGAAATGATCTCTTACAAAAACAAAAACATACAGGAAAGCCAAATCACAGGTTTCGCAATACAGCTTGTTCCGGTAACCAGATACGCGTTAGGCCCGGGCGCGCTTTCATACGCACTAACGAAAAAAAAGTATGCACCTTTTCAAAAGGTAAATAAAAACATCGATTTTAACCAACTTCCGGATAAAAATGCTCAACTGATCATTGCATACAAAGAGCATGGACAAGAAAAGAAAAAACAAATTTATCTGCCACTATTCACGGATAATAAAATTTGCATAGATATATTAAATACAATGAAAAAAACTTTCCCGGGTAAATACGAGGGTATTGGTATGCCGAATGAAGTAATGAAGGTTTTGGGGCTATCAATGAAGGCAACCTGGATCGCTTTCGTAATTATAATTCTTTTTTGCCTTGGAATAACAGGCGGAATTGTTTACTACTCTATCCGGTAAATTATCCCAAAATTCCCTTGACCACTCTAACTTAGCACTCTATAATAGTGAGTGCTAATAGATATTCTATAAAATACAATTTAACCCTTTTAAAGATGTCTAAAATAATAGGAATTGATTTGGGAACTACAAATTCTTGTGTAGCCGTAATGGAAGGAGGCGAAGCAACAGTCATCCCTAACTCCGAGGGTGCTCGCACCACCCCATCTGTTGTAGCAATAAAAGACGGTGAACGCCGAGTTGGTGTATCCGCTAAAAACCAGGCTACAACAAATCCGGATAATACTATTTACTCAGCTAAACGATTCATTGGCCACAAATATAGCGAAGCTAAAAAAGATATTGATAGAGTCGCTTTTAAAACCGCTAAAGGAAAGAATGGAGAAGTTGATATCATTCTGGATGGCGATCAAAAAAGACCTGAGGAAATATCCGCAATGGTACTACAAAAACTCAAGGCGGACGCGGAAGCATACTTGGGTCAAGAAGTTAAAGAAGCTGTAATCACAGTGCCCGCATACTTCAATGATTCTCAAAGACAAGCAACAAAAGACGCCGGTAAAATCGCCGGTCTTGATGTAAAAAGAATCATCAATGAACCAACTGCAGCCGCACTCGCATACGGAATTGACAAAAAAGGTAATGACAAAAATGTCGTTGTATTCGATCTTGGTGGAGGAACATTTGACGTTTCCATTCTGGAACTCGGAGACGGTGTCTTTCAGGTAAAAGCCACAAACGGAGATACTCAACTCGGTGGCGATGATTTCGATCAAATTGTAATGCAATGGATCATAGACGAATTCAAGAAAGAGCAAGGAATTGATGTTTCAAACGATAAATTAGCACTACAAAGAGTCAAGGAAGCCGCGGAAAAGGCTAAATGCGAACTTTCTTCAAACCACGAAACTACAATATCACTCCCCTATTTGACCGTTGACTCAAACGGACCTAAAAATTTCGAAACAAAACTTTCACGTTCAAAACTTGAAGATTTAGTTTCGGATCTGATAGAAAGAACTGTAGAACCATGCAGAAAGGCCATGGAAGATTCAAAGATTTTCGAAAGCGACATTCACGAAGTAATTCTTGTTGGAGGATCAACTCGTATGCCGGCTGTACAGGCAAAGGTTAAGGAGATTTTCGGCAAAGACCCACATCGTGGACTGAATCCGGACGAAGTGGTAGCTATGGGAGCTGCAATACAGGGAGGAATCCTATCAGGTGATTCAGACGTTAAAGACATATTGTTGGTAGACGTATGTCCCCTATCACTTGGTATTGAGACCTTGGGGGGAGTAAATACTGTTCTTATCGAAAGAAACAGCGCAATACCTACTTCAAAATCTCAAACATTCTCTACAGCAGCAGACAATCAACCGGCAGTTGAAGTACACGTTTCACAAGGAGAGCGCCCAATGGCAGCTGATAATAAATCGCTAGGTAGATTCAATCTGGATGGAATAGCTCCGGCACCACGAGGAGTACCGCAAATAGAAGTAACTTTTGATATTGATTCCAATGGAATTCTAAACGTTAAAGCCATAGACAAGGGAACCGGCAAGGAACAACACATAACCATCAGTGGAAGCTCAAACATGAGCGATGAAGATATTGATAAGATGCAAAAAGAAGCGGAAAAATTTGCAGATGAAGACAAAGCCAAGAAAGAAAAGATTGAGTTAAGAAATAAAGCCGAGTCTCTGATTTTCCAATCCGAAAAAACACTCAAAGATAACGCTGAAAAAGTTTCCGACGATCTCAAAAAACCGGTCCAGGAAAAAATCGATGCATTGAAGAAAGTACTGGAAGAAAAAGACACAAAAACAGAAGATATCGAGAAAGCCTATGAAGAACTAAGCACAGAAATCCAGAAAGTGGGAGCGGAAATCTACAAGGATGCCGGAGCTACAGGAGCCGGCGAAGGAAAGAGCGAAGAATCAGACGATGACGTTAAGGTTTACGAGAAAGGGAAAAAAGACGACGTAGTTGAAGCGGAGGTAGTAGACGAGAAGAAGGATGAGAAAGAAGAGGAAAAAAGTAAAAAATAGATTTCTCAGATAATCGATAGTTCAAAGAGCTCAATGAAAATTGGGCTCTTTTTTATGATGCTAAACCTTCTTAAGCGCAATTGCCCTAAGATAGCTCGAAATAGAGTTGAAGCCACTTTTGAAAGCGTATCGCTGAATTTTCTTCTTTTCCTCAGCACTAAGCCTAAACCTAACAACATCCTTTTGTGCTTTTTTATAAGCAATCTCATCTAAGATTAATTCAGGTAAATCCATCAAAAGCTCAGCAATATCCTCCTTGAGAAACCCTTGAGAAATATTAGCAATCGGACACTCAAACAATACTTCATTTTTTGGAGAAGCCTGTTGAATAGTAAAAGGATGATTCTTATTGTTAACAGAGATCCAAAGTTTTAATTTTTTCATAATATTTCTTTAAATAATTTTTCTTTTCTCGTCACTTATACATGGTTACACGTATACAAAAGTATAGCTACAAAATCAAGCTATAGCGGGCTTTCCACCCTGGCTATTCCAAAAGCAGTCACCCTGGTATAGATTTGGGTGGTTTTGATACTCTTGTGTCCCAGAAAACTCTGCACATAGCGAATATCCGTACCATTCTCAAGCAGATGCGTCGCAAAACTATGACGCAGGGAATGAAAACTGGCATTTTTCTTGATGTTAGCCCTTGCAATTGAATTTTCAAAAACCTTCTGCACAGTCCTGGTAACAAGCTTTCCACCCATCTGACTGGGAAAAACATACTTGTTAGCATCTTTTGAAAATGCAAATTCGCCTAATTCTTCTTCCAATTTAGCCGGTAAAAGTGTTACCCGATCCTTGTTACCTTTGCCATCTCTGATGTAAACCAGCTTCCTGCTAAAATCCAGATCAGCAACCTTTAAACTGACCACTTCGCTCACCCTTAGACCGGCTCCGTAAGCCAGAGAGATAATCAAGCGATGTTTTTCATTAGAGATAACATCAATAATTTTACGAACTTCATCCCGGGAAAGCACAACAGGGAGCCTTTTTCTACGTTTCACAAAACTAATTTTGATGAAATCGCTAATACCAAGGATACGTTTATAAAAAAACTTAATGGAATTGAGATAGATATTGATTGTTGAAGAAGCATAATTTTTATCATGTTTTTGGAGAAGAAAACTCTTAATTTGGACTTCATCAAACTGCCTCCAATCTGCAACCTCATGCAAATAACTTTTTAAACAATGTACATAAGCTTTAATAGTCCGTTTACTACGTCCCTTAACCCTAAGCTCATCCCTCATCCTCTCAAGAAGGTTTTCTATCTGAACATCATCTGCTAACATACAACTACCCTAACAACCAATCATTAAATTTCCTTAAACTTTTCCTAAAATCATTCAGATAGAAAGGAGTTGTAC